>CAYWUR010000060.1:0-8882 GCA_964460745.1 uncultured Desulfobulbia bacterium
CACAAAACAGCGCGGGTCAGGATACCGCGACGGAAAAGTTGCCCCAGGATGCAGCATCGGAGAATAAAACAGTCGGCGATATCAAACCGACTGCCGCGGATAACCGGATAACCGAGGCCATCCGTTACTGTATCGACGAATTACAAAAGGGGCTGGGAGATCGGATTGAACGAATCCTCGGGGCCGGGGGCGGCCTGATTGTTGTCCTGGATCACGTTGACCAGGCGGCGGAAGCCCTGGCGGTGGAACTATCCAAAACCATCCCGGTGGCGATTATTGATCTTATCTCCCTGAACGGTTTGAACCGGCTGGGCGCCGCCTCTCCCGTTGCCGAGGCCCGGGTTTATTATAAACCGGCGGAAAAGAGTAAAGGCGTGTCAAGACTGGCGGCAATTGCAGAGGAAAAACTTGTTGCCGCCACGACGCTCCTCGAGCGGAAGATGACCAATACCGGCCTGGAACTTCTCCTGGCCGCCCTGCTGGCCAAGGCGGCTGATCTGGCCGAACTGGACAAGGCCCTGAGGCCGGACGAGGCCGGAGTCTGGCTTTACGGCAAGGCGGTTCCCACAGGAATCATGACCGGGGAAGAAGCGGCCCTGGTGATGCAGGTCATGGGAATGATCAAGGCGGAGAATATTCCGGAGGAGTTACTGGCAACTATTGTAACCGGGGTACGGGATCTGGTCATGGGGACGGGGAAGATAAGCTGATAAAGGCGGGATTCAGGAATTGATCGCCTATAGCGTCTTCCCTAAAAACCGGAATCAGGCTGCTTTCAAAATTTAATCTTTTTCATAAACAGGTAATATTGTCGGTCTCGCGCCTTTTTGCGAGACCGACAAAGGTGAAATGCCGGAATTTATCAATTGAATTATTGTGATGTTTGAAATTACGCTGAACGGTTACAAAGAAGCTACATTACCAATTCAAATATCTCTTCCGGATCATCCCGGTCCTTACGATCCAGCAGGACGCCGGTAATCTTCTCCACCAGACGCATTCCGCCTCTGTAGCCCACCGAGGGGAAATAACTGTGGCCGACCCTATCCAGTATGGGAAAACCGAAACGCACAAAGGGAACATCCTCGGCCCTGGCAATGTACTTGCCATAGGTGTTGCTGATTAACAGATCCACCGGTTCGTTTTTAATCCATTGATGCAGTTCAAAAAAATCCCCCGAGGCCTTAATCCTGGCCTCGGGATTAACATCCTTCAGGATGCCCTTAATCCGCAACTCGATTTTTTTGCCCGGTGTACCGCTCAAAACATAAGCGGGAATCATGCCCATGGAGACGACGAACTCGGTCATGGCAATGACATGATCCGGATCTCCGGCGATGGCCACCTTTTTGCCGTACATGTACTGCTGATAATCCAGCATCATATCCAACAGACGACCGCGATTATCAGTAATAGAGGTTGGCGGTTCATTGCCGGTCAGTTCCACCAGGGCCTCGATAAAACGATCGGTGGCAGCCAGGCCGATGGGCAAATCCAGCACCTCGTATGGAACGTCGGCCTTTGTCCGCAGCAACTTAGCGGCCTCCTCGGAGGCGAAGGCCCCCAGGGCCAGAGTCTTCTGGCTGTCGCCGGTACTCTTCATCTCGGCAATGGTAACCCCGCCTTTGGGATACATGTGGTATTTGCCGGTCTGCGGTACATCCAGGACATCCGAGGTGTCCGGAAAAACTACGGCCGGAATTCCCATCATTTTAAGAATTCTCTTAATTTCCCGCATATCCGAGGGCTCGACGAAGCCGGGCAGAATGTTGAGCTGATTTTTCTTCTCGCCGCTGCTCTCGGTCAGATAACCGACCATTGATTTACACATATTGGCAAATCCGGTAACATGGGAGCCTTCATAGCTGGGGGTGTTGGCATGAATGACCATTTTGCCTTCCGGAATCAGACCGTCTTCCCCGGCCTTGTTAATCAATGAAGGAATATCGTCACCAATGGTCTCGGACAGACAAGTCGTGTGAACGGCAATGATGTCCGGTTTGTAGACATGGAAAATGTTGTTAATTGCCTGGCGCAGATTGGCGCCGCCGCCGAATACCGCCGCGCCTTCGGTAAATGAACTGGTAGCGGCCATAACCGGTTCTTTATAATGTCTGGTAAGATGGCTGCGATGATAGGCGCAGCAACCCTGACTGCCGTGACTGTGCGGCAGACAGCCGTGAATGCCGAGGGAGGCATACATGGCGCCGATTGGCTGGCATGTCCTGGCCGGATTGATCCGCAGGGCCTTGCGCTCCACCACTTCTTTCGGGGTATGGTCTAACATGATAATTCTCCTTTACTGGTACAGAGTCTAAACTACCTGTATTTTCTTTTCGGTTTCCACCGCCATTTCGGCCTTGATCATCGGTCGTTGCTGCCAGGGGGCCTGGATCATCTTCCAGGCCGGGTTGTTTACCCGCATGTCGATATCGCGGGCGAAATTTACCGCTCCGTGATAGCCGGCAAAGGGGCCGCTGTAGTCGTAATTGTGGAGCTGCTTGGAGGGGATACCCATCTTCTCAAAAATATACTTATCCTTGATGCCGGAGCAGGCGATATCCGGTTTATAGGCAGCTATCATCATCTCCTGTTCCAGGTGCGTAATATCATCTACCAGGATGGAATTCTCTACCATGTCGGAAAGCATCCCCTCATACTCGCTTAAAAAGCCCTCTTCCTTGAGACGGGCAATTTCCTCCTCGGATTTGAGAGGATTATAGCGTCCGGGGTCGCGCTCCACATTGAGCTCGGTAATATTGCGGCTGTCGGCGTCTATCTTGATAGTCGGTAATACCCCGCGCCCCTCGTAATCATCACGATGGGCGAATTCCTCCCCGGCCACCACTGTCTTCATGCCTAGATCCTTGAAGAGATGCTGGTAATGATGGGCCCTGGAGCCGCCGGTAAAGAGCATGGCGGTTTTACCTTCCAGGCGCTCCCGCAAAGGAGCAATCTCTTTTTCCGCCGCCGCCTCTTCTTCCGCAATGACCTCTTCTATACGGGTGCTTAGCCCTTCGTCCTCAAAGAATTCACCGATCTTTCTGAGACTCTTGGAGGTAGCCTTGAGGCCTATAACATTGACCTTTAACCAGGGAATACCAAATTTATCCTCCATCATCTCGGCCATATAATTAATAGACCTATGGCACTGAACAATATTCAATTCGGCGTTATGGGCTTCGGACATCTCCATGAAGGCGCCGTTGCCGCTGAAGGTGGAGACTATATGAATACCGCATTTTTCAAAAATTCGTTCAATCTCCCAGGCATCGCCGCCGATGTTATATTCCCCCAGCATATTGATGGAGAATCTGTCAAGCTCCTTGTCTACACGACCAACCACATGTTCAAACAAACCATTATTGGCCAGATGATGGCCGGCCGACTGGCTGACGCCCTTATAACCTTCGCAGGCAAAGCCGATGATCGGGATACCCAGTTTGTCGGTCATCTCTTTGCCGATCCCGACAACATCGTCACCGATGAGCCCCACCGGACAGGTGGCGTGTACCGAAATGGCCTTGGGCTTGAAAATTTCGCAGGCCTCCTCAATGGCCTTGCGTAATTTTTTTTCGCCCCCGAAGATGATATTATCGGGCTGCATATCGGTTGAAAAACAGTATTGCAGGTAATTCTGGCCGCCCTTACGGGCCTTGCCCTGATTCCTGCGGGTACCCCAGGCATAAAAGGAACAGCCTATGGGGCCGTGGACGATGTGTACCATATCGACAATGGGCCCCAAGACAACACCCTTGCAACCGGCGTAGCAGCAACCGCGCTGGGTGATAATGCCCGGTACCGACCTGGCATTGGCCTCTATCTTCTGTTCCGTGCCGGGAGTAACCGGTACCATATGCTTGCGCCGCTTGCGGGCGACTTTGGGGGGGTATCTGGTCACAATCTCTTCGACCAGGGCCTCATTTTTTGTTTTTTCGGTTGTCTGATCCATGCTTATCTCCTTTATTTGCCCGCCATCTCGTCAATGGCGGCCAGCCCCGTTTCTTCGGTGCGTACCCGGCAGACATCGATAACGGGCATCACGAATATCTTGCCGTCACCAGGACTCCTGGTGCTGTTGCTGTTTATAAGCGTTTCCACTACCCCGGCCACCTTATCCTCCGGCACGACGAGACTGATCATTCGTTTGGGAAGCAAACGCGGGCCGTGGGCCAAAAGAGGCAGAACCTCGGAACTGTCGAGGGGACCGTCTTCGTCCATGGCCCGAACCATATCCTCATCCAGGGCCTTTCGGCCCCGGCCCATAACCATGCGGGCGGTAAACGACGGGAAACCGGCTTCCACCAAGGCCGCCTTGGTGTCGTTCATTTTATTCATTCTTATGATTGCCATGACCTCTTTCATTTTTCAGGCCTCCCTGGTTCCGGAACTGACGGTATAGACCTCATCCACCGGACTGACAAATATCTTGCCGTCGCCGTAGGAACCCTTGCCGTCGGTCCTGGCGCTGTCAAGAATAGTGCGTGTTATGAGATCCTTTTCGTGATCGGCCGCCACCATCATCAGCATTTCTTTCGGCAGTTCGTCATAGGTGACATTGCCGACCTTCAGCCCGCGCTGTTTGCCGCGGCCATAGACCTCCATTTTGGTGATTGCCGGGTAGCCGGCTTCAAGAAGGGCCGCCTTTACTGCATCGGTTTTTTCCGGTCTTATAATCGCGCGAATCATTAACATGATTTTTTCTCCTTAAATTTCTTTTCGGGATGTGGTGGTTAGATTAATGGCTCCGCCTCAGTCAAAAAGACCGTAATCCATCAGCAGTTCCTCCAACCGTTCAATAGGCATGGGCTTGGGTATTACCTGCATCCTATTGACATCAATGGCCTTGGCCAGGTTACGATAATGCTGGGCCTGCTCGGCCTTCGGATCGAATTCAATTACGGTCTTTCTATGGATCTCCGCCTTCTGCACCATATTGTCGCGCGGTACAAAATAAATCATCTGGGTGCCAAGTTCCTTGGCGAAATTATCAATTAAATCCTGCTCCCGATCCACGGCCCGCGAGTTACAAATCAGGCCTCCCAGGCGGATACCGCCGGATTTGGCAAACTTGACAATACCCTTGGAGATATTATTGGCCGCGTACATGGCCATCATCTCTCCCGAGACCACGATATAGATTTCCTTGGCCTTGCCTTCACGCATGGGCATGGCGAAACCGCCGCAGACAACATCGCCCAGTACATCATAGAAGGCGTAATCTAATTCATGTTCATCTTCATAAGCCCCCAGGGATTCCAGAAGGTTAATGGCGGTAATGATACCCCGGCCGGCGCAGCCGACCCCTGGTTCCGGGCCGCCGGATTCAACACACATAACCCCGCTGTAACCGGGTTTTAATACATCGTCGAGCTCAACGTCCTCGCCCTCCTCGCGCATAGTGTCCAGCACCGACTTCTGGGCTAGCCCGCCCAGCATCAGGCGGGTGGAATCGGCCTTGGGATCACAGCCGACGATCATAACTTTCTTGCCGAGTTCGACGAGACCCGCCACCGTGTTCTGGGTGGTGGTGGATTTCCCGATGCCGCCCTTGCCATAGATTGCAACCTTCCTCATTTCGTTTGCCATAATTTACCTCCAATTGAGTTTTGTGAACCAAGGGTTAGGAAAGGGGCGGTTGAGCCCCCAAACATGAAACACCACAGGAATAGCAAGGGGTGTGCCATATAGCATGACAAAACAATATGCCCTGTTATTTCAGCTGGTTAATCTTGCTTTTTGCAAAACCAAGTTATGAGAGCAAAAAAGGCCGAAGACGTACTGCGTCGTGATCCTTGCAAAATTGTCATCTTCCCTTCCCTTTTGTCTCATTTGTGACAAAGGTCATATTTCGTGCTCTGTCTTGCAGAGATCGTCGCCGACCCCTATCATGCTGATATCATATGCATATTCACATTATAACCAAACTGGCACAGCGCTTGCTTTTTCAAATCATCGACAGCTTACGGGATCTGTGGCATCCCATAACCCCAACCAGAGTGACTATGATGCAGGCAACCATCTTCAAAGAACGTCGGAGGCAAATATGCAGAACCGGCAGGAACGACAGTTTCAACATTGTCTGCGACAAAGAATCACTTGCCGGGGCGATAAGTCAAAGAGCATGCGTTTTTTGCGGTTCCCGGGTTGTGCTTTATCCAATTGCCGATGCTCTGCATCTGGTGCATGGTCCCATCGGTTGCGCGGTCTATACCTGGGATATCCGGGGGGCCTTGTCTTCGGGGCCGGAACTCCATCGTCTAAGTTTTTCCACTGATCTACAGGAAAGGGATGTGATTTTCGGCGGCGAAAAAAAATTATATGCCGCCTTAATCGAGCTCATTGAACGCCACCATCCTGCGGCGGCTTTTGTCTATTCCACCTGCATTGTCGGAATTATCGGCGACGACCTGAACGCCGTCTGTAAAAGGGTCTCCAGGGAAAAGGGGATTCCGGTGCTGCCCGTTCAGTCGGAGGGCTTCAAGGGTAACAAGCGGGACGGCTATCGGGCGGCATGTAAGGCCATGTTTCAATTAGTGGGAACCGGTGACACCAGTAACATACCCGCCCGCAGTATTAATATTCTGGGTGATTTTAACTTGGCGGGCGAGATTTGGATGATCCGTGAGCTCTACAACAAAATCGGTATTAATGTGGTGGCCAATATCACCGGCGACGGCCGGGTAGCCGATATCAAACGGGCCCACGGCGCAGCCCTGAATGTGGTGCAATGCTCCGGGGCCACCATGCATCTCGCCAATATGATGAAGAAGGAGTACGGCATTCCAAACTTGCGGGTCTCTTATTTCGGGGTGGACGATATGGCCGAGTCGCTCTACAGCGTGGCTGGATTCTTTAAGGATAAAGGGATCATGTCCCAGGCCCGGCAGGTGGTTAAGGACGAGCTTCAGAAGATATATCCGCGGCTCATGAGCTATAAAAGGGCCTTAGCCGGCAAAAAGGCGGCTATCTATGTGGGTGGAGCCTTCAAGGCCTTTTCCCTGGTTAAGGCCTTTCGGCTCCTGGACATGGATGTGGTCATGGTAGGATCTCAGACCGGCACAGTGGAAGAATATAAAGAGCTGCAGGAAATAACCTCTCCCGGAACCATTATTGTAGATGACTCTAATCCCTTGGAGCTGTCTTCCTTCCTGCGCGAAAAAGAGGTGGATATCTTTGTCGGCGGCGTCAAGGAACGACCAATCGCTTATAAATTAGGGGTAGGTTTCTGCGACCATAATCATGAGCGCAAGGAGGCCTTGGCCGGTTTCTCCGGTATGCTTAATTTCGCCAAAGAAGTTTACAGCTCGGTAATGAGTCCTGTCTGGAAATTTATGCCGAGACAAGGAGAGTTGAAATGACCGATTATCCCCCGACATCGGCGTTGCCCAAGCCGAATTATATATCCACCACCAATGCCTGCAAGCTCTGTAAACCAATGGGCGCCACCCTGGTTTTTCGGGGCATAGAGGGGGCCATGCCCTTTCTGCACGGCTCCCAGGGCTGCGCCACCTATATGCGGCGTTATATTATCAGCCATTTTAACGAGCCCATGGATATTGCTTCCTCGTCTCTCGGTGAAAAGCACGCCGTCTTCGGCGGCGGTCCGAACTTAAAGCTGGGATTGACTAATATCATCAAAAAATTTCACCCCCGTCTAATCGGCGTCGCCTCTACCTGCCTCACCGAGACCATTGGCGATGATGTGCCCATGCTCATCGATGAGTTCAGGCGTGATAATCAGGCCGTCCAACTACCTGCCCTGGTTTCGGTCTCCACCCCGTCCTACAGCGGTACCCACATGGAGGGGTTCCACGCTGCGGTGCTTTCGGTAATAAAGGCCCTGTCCAAGAGCGGGAAACAGGGAAACCAGATCAATTTATTGCCGGGTTTCCTGTCACCGGCGGAGATTCGTCATCTCAAAGCAATTATTGATGATTTTCAGCTTGAGGCCGTAATTCTGCCCGACATATCCGATACCCTGGACGGCCCGGCCCTCGCCGAACACGAATTGATCCCCAACGGCGGCACCAGGATAGACGACATCAAAAACATGGGGCGGGCAGTAGCCACCATTGAATTCGGCCGCACTCTGACCGATAAAAATTCCGGTGGGCTCTGGCTGGCACGACACAGGGGAGTGACGAATTTTCGTTTGGGGTTGCCCATCGGCCTGCGTGAGTCCGACCGCTTCTTTAAAATTCTGGGGCAGTTAAGCGGGCTTGAAACCCCGCCGAAATACCTTGGCGAGCGGGGGCGGCTGTTGGATTCCTTTGCCGATGGCCATAAATATGTCTTTGGCAAACGAGCCATTATTTACGGTGAGGAAGACCTGGTGGCAGGCATGACCTCCTTTTTGGCCGAGATCGGTGTACAACCGGTACTCTGCGCATCTGGCGGTATTTCCGGCAGATTGCAGGGGGCGGTGACTGAGGTCTGTCATGATCCGACATTGCCTCCCCCTCCAGTGCGGCAGGGAACGGATTTTTACGAGATCAGCGAAGAGGCCGAGACCTTAAAACCGGATTTTATAATCGGTCACAGCAAGGGTTACCGTCTGGCCCGTAAGCTGAATATCCCCATGATCAGGATTGGTTTTCCGATTCACGACCGTATTGGCGGTCAACGTCTGATGCATATCGGCTATCGTGGAGCCCAGCACCTCTTTGATCTTATTGCCAACGCCTTATTAGATAAAAAGCAGAGCAACTCCGAGGTTGGCTACAGCTATATGTAGTTCATCATAAGCCGACGGACGGAAAATCCAGGAAGGGCGGAAGCATGATCAACCCTATCAGATTACAGGCGATTAAATAGTTCAGAATTCGTAACTATTCAGCTGCACCCCATTTTCGTCCGTTTTGTCCTCCTCACGTACAGGG
>CAYWUR010000061.1:0-8751 GCA_964460745.1 uncultured Desulfobulbia bacterium
ATAACCCTGGCCAGCTATTATTCCAGAAAAGATACCGGCAGGGGTTTTACGTTACGGGAACTGATTGTCCCCGCGCTTATTACCGCCCTGCCCTTTGTTCTCATTCTTAAACAGCCTGATCTCGGCACCGCCCTAATGCTTTGCGCCGTCTTCGTGTCCATGACCCTGTTTGTCAAACTCAAATGGTCCACCCTGGGAATATTACTGCTGGTTGGTGTGACCCTTGTTACCCTGGGCTGGAAATTTGCCCTTAAACCATATCAGCGTCAGCGGGTTGAAACCTTTCTCAACCCGGAAAGCGATCCAATGAACAACGGATACCATATAATGCAGTCCAAGATTGCCGTGGGCAGTGGCCGCAAGTTCGGCAAAGGATGGCTTAACGGCACCCAGGGGCATCTTAATTTTTTGCCCGAGCGCCATACGGATTTTGCCTTTTCCGTCTGGGCCGAGGAGTGGGGATTTGCCGGTTGTCTTTTTTTTCTGGCCGCTTACTTTTTTATGATCTTATGGGGACTGAATGTCGGTATTTCTTCGCGGGATAAATTCGGGGTGCTGCTTGCTTTCGGCATCGTGTCGCTTATTTTCTGGCAGGCGGTCATAAACCTGCTGATGGTCATGGGCCTTTTGCCGGTGGTAGGCATTCCGCTGCCGCTATTCAGCTACGGCGGCTCTTCTTTACTAACCACCATGACGGGTATCGGCATCCTCATGAATATCAGGATGCGGCGTTTCCCTGGTAAAGATTAGTAACCGCCGCCAAGACCCGTTCCGCGCCGCCGTTTCGTCAAGCGCCTGTCCGGTCATATTTACCTTGCATATCAGCAGTGGAGCGGGCTATATTATTAATATATCTTCCGATATTCGGAACCAGTTGAATCATATATAATCGTAACTGTTCAGCTGCACCCCATCTCGGAGTCTGCGCTTACCTCGTCCGTTTCGCCCTCCTCACGTACAGGGAGTACGCATCGGAGGGCGAAACGAACGAATCTGGGGCACATCTGAACAGTTACATTCTTGATGTATTCGCAAAAAATTATAAATTACAATTTTCGTCATTCCGGGCTTGACCTGGAGTCCAATAATTTCAACATGTTATGAATCGCGGCTTTCGCCGGCATGACGGCAAAAAAGGTTTTTACGAGTTTAACAATCTTGAACCCTGCAAACAGTAACGGCCTTTCGGCCGGCATTGTCGAGAAGAAGTTTTTTACTTGCGCCGCACCCCCGCATGAGATGCGTCTGGCAAGCGGCGCTCGGCTCGGCCCGGTAACGATTGCTTATGAAACCCGTGGAAAATTGGCCGTGGATGCCGACAATGCGGTTTTGATTCTGCATGCCCTTTCCGGCGATTCGCATGTCGCCGGTTATTACAGCCGGGAGGACCCGAAGCCCGGCTGGTGGGATATCATGGTCGGTCCGGGGAAAGGGATCGACACTGATAAGTATTTTGTCATATGTTCCAATATCCTGGGCAGCTGCATGGGGTCAACCGGACCTTGCTCCATTAATCCGGCGACCGGCAGACCATACGGCCTGGATTTTCCCGTGGTTACTATCGGCGATATGGTAAAAGTCCAGAAGGCCCTGATTGATCACCTCGGCATCAAAAAGATTCTGGCGGTTATCGGCGGCTCCATCGGCGGGATGCAGGTCCTGGAGTGGTCCGCCAGATATCCGCAAATGATCCACGCCGCCGTCCCCCTGGCCACCACCACGAAACATTCCGCTCTGGCCATCGCTTTTAACGAAATATCCCGTCAGGCGATCATGGCTGATCAGCACTGGAATAACGGTGATTATTACGGCGGACCGAAGCCTGATATGGGGTTTGCCGTCGCCCGGATGATCGGCCATGTCACCTATCTGTCCGATGAGTCCCTGCGCCGTAAGTTTGGCCGCCGGTTGCAGGATAAAAGTGATTTTTCCTTCAATTTTAACGCCGATTTTCAGGTGGAAAATTATCTCCGGCACCAGGGCGGCAAGTTTGTTGATCGTTTTGATGCCAATTCTTTTCTATATATTACCAAGGCGGCTGATTACTTTGAGTTCGATCGGGAGTTGGCCGGGCTGGATGGCGATAAATTGTCCGGGATCAGTTTCCTGGTGGTCTCCTTTACGTCTGATTGGCTTTACCCCACCTATCAATCGAAGTCGTTGGTCAAGATTCTGAAAAAGAAAGGTGTTGATGTAAGTTTTTGTGAAATAAAGGCGGATTGCGGTCATGACGCCTTTTTGCTGCCGAATGAACGCTTGTCTTTTTTGATAAAGGCCTTTCTGGCGCGTGTCGCTGATGAACAGCGAGGGAAAAGGCATGCGGTTTGATCTGCGGGTAATAGCTTCGTGGATCACGCCGGCGTCGAGGGTGCTTGATCTTGGTTGCGGCGGCGGTGAATTGCTTTATTATCTCAAAAGTAATAAGCGGGTGAAGGGGGTCGGCATTGAACGGCGGGAGAGCAAGGTGGCGCAATGTATCGAACGCGGCCTGCCGGTTCTGCAGGGCGACATCAACGAAGAAATCAGAGATTATGAGGATAACTCCTTTGACTATGTAATATTGAGTCAGACCCTGCAGCAGGTTTACGACCCGGCTAACTTGATTCGGTCTTTGTTAAGGATCGGCAAAAGGGTTATTGTCAGCTTTCCCAATTTCAGTCACTGGCGTGTTCGGTCCCAGCTTCTCCTGACGGGCTATGCTCCTAAAAGCCCGCAACTCCCTTATGAATGGCATAACACCCCGAATATCCGGGTCATAACCATTAAAGATTTCAAAAAATTTGCAAAAGAGCGCGGCCTTGCTATAATCAAGGAGGTGGCAATAAATTCCCACCATCATAAAGAACAGGGACATATTATCAGGTATTTCCCGAACATGCGGGCAACATACGGAATTTTTCTGTTGGAAAAAGGTAAAAGTAATGGCGGAAGATAAGCGTACCGAGTCGGCGCGGTGTAAAAATGATATTAAGACGGCCGCTCGTTTCTACAAGGATATGCCGGCCGTCGTCGGCCGGCTCGTCACCGCATGGCGCACCCAGGAAGGCTTCATCCACATGGAACCCATACCGATTCCTTCCCATGAATCCGTTGTGCGTTTGATTCACCAGGTCCGCGGCATTCTTTTCCCCGGCTACTTTACGCAATCCGTTCTGACGCCGGCCAATCTTGAATATTATCTGGGCCAGGAGCTGGCGGATTTTTTTGAGAATCTGTCAAAACAGATCACCCTGGCTATCCAGCATGATTGTTTCCGTCATGATCAGGTCTGTATACAATGTAAGGATCGGGGGTATGAAACCGCATACTGTTTTATAGAATCTCTACCCGAAATCGGGGCGATGCTGACTTCGGACATCCGGGCCGCGATGGAGGGGGATCCGGCGGCCTGCAATCAGGATGAGGTTATATTCAGTTATCCCGGTCTTCTCGCCATTACTGTTTATCGGGTGGCGCATGCTCTGCATGTCCAGGGGGTGCCGATTATTCCCCGCATTATGACCGAGTATGCCCATAGTTTGACCGGCATAGATATTCACCCCGGCGCCCGTATCGCTGAAAGCTTTTTTATCGATCACGGCACCGGTGTTGTTGTGGGTGAGACTACCGAAATCGGCAAGCGGGTCAGATTGTATCAGGGTGTTACCATCGGCGCCCTGTCTCTTCCCAAGGATGCGGGGGCGCTTTACCGCAACAAAAAAAGGCATCCCACCATTGAAGACGACGTGATTATTTATTCGAACGCCACCATTCTCGGCGGGGAGACGGTTATCGGCGCCCGATCGGTTATTGGTGGAAATATATGGATCACGGAGAGCGTGCCGCCGGATACGAAAGTAATAATGAAAAGGCCGGGGTTGGTATATCTTGGCTCAGAAGCCGGAAGACGGAAGACGGAAAAAACGAGGTAACTATTCAGCTGCACCCCATCTCGGAGTCTGCGCTTACCTCGTCCGTTTTGCCCTCCTCACGTACAGGGAGTACGCATCGGAGGTCGAAACGAACGAACCTGGGGCACATCCGGAGTCTCGTGAACTCGCTTACCTGAAAGTTACGGTTACGAGTTTAGGATAATTTGTTGTCTTTGCTGAATAGTTACATTTGTTTTTATATTATCCCGGACGCCCCGCGGGGAGGCGGGTGAATTTTGCCGGCGGCCCTGTTTTGCCGGCGCGACGTTATCAACCATTGCATAAGTGAACGGAACTGATGAATTCCACCTCTGATAATAAAGCTACAACAAGTCGACCGCAATTGGCCAAGGCCTATGAATTTAAGGCCGTTGAAAAAAAATGGTATGATTCCTGGGAGCGGCAGAAGAAATTTCGAGCCGCCATGGACGAGGGGCGCCCCTCTTTTTCTATTGTTATCCCGCCGCCCAATGTGACCGGCGTTCTGCATGTCGGCCATGCCCTTAATAATACCATGCAGGATATTCTTGTCCGCTACCGTCGGATGCAGGGATATAATACGCTGTGGGTGCCGGGGACCGATCATGCCGGCATTGCCACCCAGAATGTCGTGGAGCGGCAACTGGCGGCGGAAGGGGCAAGCCGACACGAACTCGGTCGTGTTAAGTTCGTGGAAAGGGTCTGGCAATGGAAGCAGGAGTCCGGCGGCCGGATTATAAATCAGCTCAAAAGGCTGGGTTGTTCCTGCGATTGGGAGCGGGAACGCTTCACCATGGATGAGGGGTTGTCGAAAGCCGTGCGGGAGGTTTTCAGCCGCCTTTATCGGGAAGGCCTGATTTACCGGGGCGACTATATCATCAACTGGTGTCCGCGCTGCCATACCGCCTTGGCCGATCTGGAAGTCGAACATGAACCCACGGACGGCAAGCTTTACCACATACGCTATCCCGTCGCCGACGGCGACGGCTATCTGGTGGTGGCCACCACTCGGCCCGAGACCATGTTGGGCGATACGGCGGTCGCCGTTCATCCCGCTGATGAACGTTATAATAATCTATCGACCAAAGCGGTCACCCTGCCTCTGGTTAACAGAGTCATACCTGTTGTTTTTGATACGCATGTGGAAAGGGAATTCGGCACCGGGGCGCTTAAGGTGACGCCGGCGCACGATTTGAACGATTTTGAGATCGCCAGACGCCATGACCTGCCGCTTATCAATGTTATGGATAAAAGCGGCCGCATGAATGAAAATGCGGGCTCTTATGCCGGTCTGGATCGCTTTGAATGCCGGCAACGGGTGGTTGCCGCGCTGGAGAAGCTCGGCCTGCTTGAGAAGGTGGAAGATTACCAGCATGGTGTCGGGCATTGTTATCGATGTCAGACGGTAGTTGAGCCCCGCCTTTCCAAGCAGTGGTTCGTTTCGGTTAAACCCTTGGCCGCAAAGGCTATCAAGGCGGTGCAGGACGGTCGGATCCGGATTCATCCCAAATCCTGGGAAAACACCTTTTTTGATTGGATGTATAACATTCGTGACTGGTGCATCTCGCGCCAGATCTGGTGGGGCCATCAAATTCCCGCCTGGACATGTGAGGACTGCGGTGAATTGATTGTCGACACTGCCGCCCCGGCGCAATGCCCGAAATGTCAAGGCGTCGGACTGCGGCAGGAAACCGATGTTCTGGATACCTGGTTCAGCTCGGCTCTCTGGCCTTTTTCCACGCTGGGCTGGCCGGAACAGACCAGGGAACTGGCCTTCTTTTATCCTACATCCGTGCTTATTACCAGTTTCGACATCCTCTTCTTCTGGGTGGCCCGCATGATGATGATGGGCTTGCATTTCATGGATGAAATACCGTTTAAAGATGTCTACCTGCATGCCTTGGTCAGGGATGCCAATGGCCAGAAGATGAGCAAATCTAAAGGCAATGTTATGGATCCCCTGGTGGTAATGGATAAATACGGTACGGATGCGCTGCGTTTCACCGTAACCGCTTTTGCCGCCCAGGGTCGCGATATTCGTCTTTCGGAAGATCGCATTGAAGGTTATCGCCATTTTATAAACAAGATTTGGAATGCCGCGCGCTTTGCGCTCATTCACATTGAGGATTGCCCGCCGCCGGTGGCGGCCGACCTGCAACCCGCCGGTCTTGCCCTGCCGCACCAGTGGATTTTAAGCCGGACCAACCGCACAATCAGCGCGGTAACCAGGGCTTTGGATGACTACCGTTTTAATGACGCCGCCTCCGCCGTTTACCAGTTTATCTGGCACGAGTTCTGCGATTGGTACCTGGAATGGATAAAACCGGATCTTTACGGCGACGAGCCGGACGCCAAGTCGGTGAGCCGGACGGTCCTCTTCGCGGTCCTGGAGATTATTCTGAAACTCTTACATCCTGTCACGCCGTTTGTAACGGAGGAGATCTGGCATGCGTTGCCCGGCGCCCGCCGGAGCATTATGACCGAGCCTTTCCCGGCGCCGGCCGACGGCTGGCTCAACAGCGAAGCGGAAGACTCCGCCGCTTTGCTCATGGGGGTGATTACCGGTATCAGAAACATCAGAAGCGAAACCGGCATTCACCCATCAGCCGAGATCGAGACGGACATTATCTGCCATGGCGCCAAGGATGCCGCGCTGCTCGAAAATCTTGCCGCCTCCGTCAAGGCCATGGCCCGGGTACGGAATCTGGCCGTTCGCCGGGACGGCGAACGGCCGAAGGGCGCGGCTTTTTATCTCTATGAGGACATTGAGATATTTGTCCCCTTGAAGGGGCTGGTTGACATCGACAAGGAGCTTGTCAAGATAGCCAGGGCGAAGGGCAAGATCGATGCGCAGCTTGCCAAAATCGAAGGCAAGCTGGCCAACCGGAAATTTCTGGACAATGCCCCGGCCGCGATCGTGGTCGGCGAAAAAGAAAAGGCGGCAAGCCTTGCCGCCAAGCTGGCCAAATTGCAGGAAAGTGAAGGCCGTTTACACGGCATCAAGGATAGTTGACCGGGCTAAACATCACAGAGATTATTTATGGATTATCAATATCTCAGGGCCGCAATTAGGCATTTTCTAGAGGAGGATATCGGCTGCGGTGATTTGACGACCGAGGCTATTTTCAGCCGGCGGCATGGTGGCGGGGCGGAATTTGTCGCGCAAGGCCATTTTGTCGCCGCCGGCATGGAAAAAGTGGCGGCTCAGGTCTTCCGGGTGCAGAATCCGGCGGTTGAGATTGTCGAGGCGACCGGGGATGGAAGCGTTGTGGCGGACGGCGATATTCTTTTGAAGATCAGGGGGCCGCTTGTTGATCTGTTCAAGGCCGAAAGGGTTGCTTTGAATCTGGCCCAGCGTTTATGCGGCATTGCCACCCTGACCGCCCGTTTTGTCGAGCAGGTCAAACCGTTGGCCGTCCATATTGTCGATACCAGAAAAACAGCACCGGGTCTGCGGGTGTTTGAAAAATACGCCGTGCGGGTAGGCGGCGGCCGCAATCACCGGTTTAATCTGGCGGACGGCGTTCTCATTAAAGACAATCATATCGCGGCCTGTGGTTCAATTGGCGAGGCGGTGCGGCTGGTCCGCCGGAAGATTCCCCACACCATAAAAATTGAAGTGGAGACGGAAACCGTGGCGCAGGTGCGGGAGTGCCTTGCCTGCGGGGTAGAGATTATCATGCTTGACAACATGGACACCGCCATGATGCGGGAGGCGGTTCGCCTGGCAAAAGGCAAGGCACTGCTTGAGGCCTCGGGCGGGGTAACTTTTGCGAACGTCAGGGCGATTGCCGAGACCGGGGTCGATTTGATTTCCATCGGTCGTCTTACCCATTCCGCGCCGGCCTGTGATATCAGTATGCGGTATTCAGATTAGCTTTCCCGTTTTTTGTCCCCCCTTGTCCCGTAAAAGCAGGCATCGGCGGTTTTTATGTACCCTGGAAGGGCGTAAACACGCCGGAAACTATTGCGCCGGCGGTTTTTTCTGACTGCGCTGATGAGGCGAGCAGGTTGGGAGAATTGCGGCGGGAGATCTGTTGGATGCAAGAAGCGGCGTCATTTGCAGTAATTGGTTTGCTGGGCCTGGCCGTCGGCATTGGCGCGGCCTGGCTGATATTGCAGCAGAAAATCAGGCAGGCCCGAGAGGATATCGGCACGGCGGGCGCCGCCGCCAGGCAGTCTGTCGAGGAGTTGTTGCTTTCCAAAGAACAACAGATTGCGGACCTGCGGCTCACGATGAAAGACCTTGCCGCTGAGATGGAAAAACTCCACGGCCAGTTGCGCGCCCAGGCGGAAAAACGGGCCGCCGCCGAAGAAAAGAGTTCCCGCCTGCCGGCGTTGGAAGAGGCGCTTGCCAAGGCGCAGGGTGAAAATATCGGCTTAAGGACCCGGCTGTCCGAGCTGGAGACAAAACTCCCGGCGGAAAGAAAGCATGCCGAGGAAAAAATTTCCTTGCTCAGAGAGGCCAAGGAGCAGCTTACTCTTGAGTTTCAGAATATTGCCGCCAAAATTTTTGAAGAAAAAAGCCGCAAATTTACCGATCAGAATAAGACAAATCTGGATGTACTCCTCGGTCCTGTTCGGGACCAGCTCATTGATTTTAAAAAGAAAATAGAAGACGTGTATGACAAGGAATCCAAGGACCGCATGTCGCTGTTCACGGAAATTGTCCATCTTAAGACCCTGAATCAGCGGATCAGCGAGGATGCGATAAATTTGACCAACGCCCTGAAGGGACAGAGTAAAATTCGGGGAGACTGGGGCGAGATGATTCTGGAGCGGATTCTGGAGGAATCCGGTCTGCGGAGGGGGCATGAATATGACTCGCAGGCAAGCTTTGCAACCCGCAAAGGCAGGGTGC
>CAYWUR010000062.1:0-8748 GCA_964460745.1 uncultured Desulfobulbia bacterium
GATTTCGGGATTAACGGCGAAAACTTCACGTATGGTTTCCATAGATTGGGCAATATCGCGGACTGGAAATCATTCAAGATAAAATACCGCGGCCAGGAGGCATGTGAAGAATGCCACCCTGAAAATGCCGCGGACAAGAAGGCGTCAAAACACAAGATAATCCAATGCGAAAACTGCCACGGCCCGGCCGTGGACCATCCCGACAACCCCGAAACACTGACGATTGACAGAAGCAGAGCTCTCTGCCTGCGCTGCCATGCCTACCTGCCCTATCCCGGGAACCTGCGATCGGAGATGAAAACAATCGACCCCCAGGAACATAATCCGGGAACAGAATGCTGTGAATGCCATAATCCTCACCAACCAGATATGGAGGAGTGAATGAGCTGTTCGCGAAGAGTATTTATTAAAAAGGCGCTGCAAGGAACTATAGCGGCATCGCTGCCGCCGGCCACCTTTAAACTTCTCAGCCCGGCCCAGGCAAAAGCCGCCGTAGCTGATCCTGCCGTGCGCTGGGGTTTTCTGGTGGACACGACAAAATGCGTGGGTTGCGGTCTCTGCGTCAAGGCCTGCAAAACGGAAAATGAGATTCCCTACGATGCGCCGGTTACCAGAACCTGGGTTGAACGCTATGTGATCACCAGAGATGGAAAGTGTTATATAGATTCACCGATGGGCGGCAGAGACGGCTTCACCGAGCAGCAAATCAGGGGTGAGACACCGGATCCCGCGGAGATAGTCAAGGCTTTTTTCGTCCCCAAACTCTGTAATCAATGCGATAAGCCTGCCTGCGTCCAGGTCTGCCCCGTGGGCGCCACTTACAAAACCAGCGACGGTGTCGTGCTTGTGGACCGAACATGGTGTATCGGCTGCGGCTATTGCATAATGGCCTGCCCCTATGGCGTCAGATTCTTCCATCCCGTCTTAAAGGTGGCTGAAAAATGCACCTTCTGCTATCACCGGATAAGCAAAGGAATGAAAACCGCCTGTGTGCAGGCCTGTCCTTTCGGAGCCCGCCGGATAGGCAACCTGAAAGATCCTGAAGATGAGGTCACCAAAATAATCATGACGGAAAGAGTGGCGGTCCTCAAGGACGAATACGGCACCAAGCCCCAGGTCTTTTATATCGGCCTGGATAATAATGTGAGGTGATTCTATGACAGAGGTCTGGGCAGTACACGGGTTGGATTGGACCGTCAAACAACTCTTTGTTTATCCGAATGAATATATATACTGGAGCATACAGATCGTCATGTACCCCTACATGACTGGTCTTGTCGCCGGCGCCTTTGTTTTGTCATCCTTATACCATGTCTTCGGCCAGCAGGATCTGAAGGATATGGCAAGATTTTCGTTGGTTTTTTCCCTGGCCCTGCTGCCGGTGGCGCTGATGCCGTTGCTCTTTCATTTACAGCAGCCGCTACGGGGCATTAATGTTCTTTTTACGCCCCATTTCACCTCCGCCATCGCCGCCTTTGGGATTGTTTTTTCCGCCTATGCCATAATTGTCATGAGTGAAATATGGTTTGTCTATCGCGACTATTTCGTGGAACAAACCATTGCATTAAAAGGCGTGCATGGCGCCGGCGCCGCCGGCAAACGCATTCTCTATCTTGTGCTTACGCTCGGCGCCCTTGATAGATCCGCCGAGGCACTGGCCAAAGATAAAAAAGCGGTAAAAATTCTGGCGGCTATCGGCATTCCGGTGGCCTGTTTCCTCCATGGTTATGCCGGCTTTATCTTTGGTTCGGTCAAGGCCAACGCCCTGTGGATGTCGCCCCTTATGCCCGTAATCTTCATCATGTCGGCGATTGTCTCCGGTATCGCCCTCTGTATGCTCACCTATATCGTGATCATGGAATGGAAGAAATTCAAGGCCATTTTAGCGAAAGGCAGGGGAGATGAAAGCGTCAAGGTAATCCGCGGCGCCGAGATCGACGTGATCGCCAAGACGGCAAAATATCTGCTGGGTTTTCTGGTGGCCGCCATTTCCCTGGAGCTGCTGGACCTGATTTTCCGGGGCTATACCGCTATGAAATCATGGGATATCCTGCGTTCGGTGATGTACGGCAAGGATTTCATAAATATTTTCATCCTGCAATACGGCTTCGGTAATCTGTTGCCTTTTATCCTGCTGCTCCTGCCGCGCCTTACCATCAAACGCACCGCCGTTGCCCTGATTCTCGTATTGTACGGAGTTTTAATGATGCGGTGGAATGTCGTGATCGGCGGGCAGGCCTTTTCATTATCCTTTGCCGGCTACATGCACTATGAACTGCCGATCATCCCACATGATTTCGAGACATACAAGGAAGGCCTGCTCGGCGCGCTGACCGTCGGCGCCATGCCCTTCATCATCTTCTGGGCGATCAACAAAATTGTCCCTTCCCTGAAATACGAATAGAAATTAATCCCTGGACTTGTTGCGACGCCATCAAATAAAAAGGCCGCCCGATAATTCGGGCGGCCTTTTTATTTGTATACGGCTGAAATTCATAGATCAGGTCCGGCATCGCGGCGAACAGAAAACGACTTGACTCCCTACCTGCACGCGATTACGGATCCCGCTGCTCTGGAATATCTGATCAGAAATCAGGCTCGTCGTGACAAAGTCCGCAGTCCTGCGGTATGCTTTCACCGCCGGCGCTGGTATGCTCTTCATCATGACACCGGAAGCAACCATATCCCTCATCGGCATGCTGGTGTCCCAAATGACTCTTATAGGTACCCCATTGAATATTCATGCGCGGCCAGACATTACCCAGATAGGATTCAACCAGAAAAGCGCCGGCCTTCTTGATATCAGCCTCATATTTTTTCGCCTGTGTATTGCTCCGGGCGGCCTGCAAGGCAAGCAAATCATCGGCCATCTTTTCCTGCGCTTCATCCCTTGAGGCATACTCTTTGGTCAATACGGTCAGACTATCCTCCCTGACCCCCGGGATTACCGGATTGATCCGTTTACTGAGGAGACCGAAATCCACCCTCTCTTCCGGTTCATCATAGACATGGGTCGGCCGATTGTGGCAATCAATACAATCCATGGTCCGCCATTTCAATTCTTTTCCCGCGGGGATTTCAATGTCATCCCGCACGAACTCTTCCTCGCTGCCGTCAGGACGCTTTACCTGCACCCGGGCAATTTCCAATCTTTTATCGTCAGCGGCCAGATACCGCACTTCGACATCCTTACTCACATGCCAGTGAATACCCTCGAAGGCGCCGGTCTGCGGGTTACGGCCACCGATGTGCAGAGCCATTTCATGCACCTCGGGCTCCAATTGATTATCATTGCTGAAGTGATTGAAGATCTTAACCACCTTGCCCTGAAATTTATCCGGCCAATGACAATTTTCGCAGGTATCCCGCGCCGGGCGAAGATGCTCCACCGGTGCCGGAATCGGCCGGCTGTAACTGTCGGTAATGACTGCGGCAACCTGGCGCATACCGGATATCTTGGCCCGAACGAACCAACTGACACCTGGGCCGATATGACACTCGACACAGGGAACGTTGGCATGGGCCGAACGCTGATAAACGGTATATTCGGGCGCCATTACCTTGTGACAGACTTGGCCGCAGAAATAAGGGGAATCGGAAAAATGATACCCTTCATAACCAACCACGGCAAGAATGGAAAAATTAATAACGGTAAGAACAATAAAACCGATAAGGAATTTCCGATGCCGATGATCACTGAGATTTATCTGTAGATGTTCCCTGGATATGCCGAACTTATGACACTGCCGGCGCCTGAGATAACCGGCCACCGGGATGAGAATAAGGCCGAGAATCATAATGCCGGGTAAAACCATATATGTAACAATAGCGGCATAAGGATTCTCGACCAGGCCAAGCATGTCGAGAGTCAGACCGACCAGGATCAAGGTGATACTGACCGTTGTGATGGCCACGCCCATCAGGCCCAGAGGCGAACGCCACATGCCGCGTATTATATGCGCCCAGGGTTTTCGATGTTGTTCTTCATTTTTCAGTTTTTGATTATTTTCAGCCATGTAAAAATACTCCCTCCCTGATAGTTGAAAATCATTTTGATCAAACTCGTCTCTGACTTTTCCGCGAGTTGATACCCCTTTTCCTGCCTGCCTGAAGATAACACCATTCCGGGCAGATACCTGGAGGCTACGCTAACCGCCGCCAAGCAGTATCGCTCCAGAACTATTTCTAGTAAACAATAAAACACAATAATTCCAAGCTGTTAGCGTACACGGCAGACTATTAATCTGACATTTTAATCATAATATTGTCTTTTTTGCAACATCATAATTAGACGAACCCATAAAAAGTCTGATAAACCCCATCCTTGAGTTTTTACGAATACATCAGTCCTAAAATAATTTCTTTACAAAAAGAATTTTAGTATTAAATTAAAATCTAAAATGGAGATTATCGTGGTCGATATTCAAGCTGAACAAATCAAAAATATTGCCGGGTTGCTCAAAACGATGTCGCACCCCATTCGGTTGAAAATCCTTTGCCTCCTGCAGGAAAAGGAATTAACCGTAGGGGATATCCGCGGCGAGGTAAAAACGACAAATGCAAATGTTTCACAACACCTGACAATCCTGCGCAACCGGGGAATCATCAAATTCAGAAAGAATGCTAATTTTATTTACAACCGTATCGCTGATCACCGCGTAATTGCATTAATAAACACCTTGCATGATCTGTTTTGCCCTGAAGTGAAAAAAACTGAAGAATAAGGCAACAATTCACCAGGGACGCCAATCGTGTGTAACCTCGAAACTGTAAGAGCTAAATATGGTGACCTGAACATGATATTACGCTGGAAAATCAACCTGTTAATCGTTGTCTGTGTTTTTTGGGCAAAGGGTTCTCCGGCGGCGATGAACGGACGGGACGCGGCGCTTCCCGAGGTCTGGACCGTCCGGCAGGCGGTAACATTTGCGGTCCAAAACAATCCGGACGGCAACATGGCCCGGCGACGCATGGCGGCCGCCAATGCCGCCATCGCCATGGAACAATCCGCCTTTTACCCAAAGCTCGATCTATCCGCCGGATATAGCCGGACAGACAACCCGATGTATTCCTTCGGCAATATTCTCAATCAGGGGGCCTTTAGCCAGAGCATCGATTTCAATAATCCGGGCCGAACCGATGATCTGAATATGGGTATCCAGCTCCGCTATCGCTTGTATAACGGCGGCCGTGATCTTGCCGGTCTCAAGGCGGCCGAGGCCGGGGGGCATGCTGCCCTGATGGAGCTTAGCGCCATACAAAGCCGGTTGGCCTTTAACGCGGTAAAGACCTTCAATCTGATTATTCAGGCAAAGGAAAGCGTCAAGGCGCATCAGGCGGCGGTGGATGCAATTAATGCTTCGCTGGCCGTGGCACAGGCCCGATTTGACGAGGGGATCATACTAAAGGCCGATGTGCTGAACATGAAAGTTGAACTGGCGCGGACACGGGAAAATCTTATTCAGGCCCGCAACCATCTGAGTGTTGCCCGCAAAATTTTTCTTAATCTTCTGGGAGTTAAAAACGGCAGAGTTGATATTGATCCGACCCAAAACAATATTCAAAAAGTACCGGCAACCATGTCTTATGCGCAACGCTACGAACTGCAAGGCGCCGACGCCATGGTCCACGCCGCCGAGGCCCGGCTGCGGCAGGCGCGTGCCGGCAGCTATCCTACTATTGACGGTTATGCCGGTTATGACATTGACCAAGGCTGGGAAGTGGATGGCTCCGGCCATTCCTGGCAGGCGGGGATTCAGTTCCGCTATAACCTTTTTAACGGGCATCACACCTCGGCCGCGATCTCGAAAGCAACCGCCATGCTTGCCGAGGCACGGGAGCAGAAGAATAAAACCGAGCTGGCCATCGGTCTGGAGGTGCAGCAGGCCGAACTGGCGCTGAACAATGTCGAGACTCGCCTGCGGGTCTCGGAAAAATCCGTTGAGCAGGCGCGGGAAAGCGCCCGGATCTACCGAATCCGTTTTAAGGAAGGCGAAATTTTATCCTCTGATCTGATTGCCGCGGAAACACGCCTGACCGACGCCGTGCTGCGACGCAGCATGGCTGAGGCAGCGCACCGCATCGCCATCGCCGAGCTACGGCGGGCGCTGGGTCTCCCGCAATTTCCGGATTTACCGAAAAATCCACAAGAAGTAACAATGTCATCAAACAACCGGAGTTATCCCCGGTGATGAAACAACAAAGCACGCAAGAAAAGGAAACCGTGTATATGTCCAGAAAATATTTCTTCCCCATCCTGTTTGGCTGTTTTCTGCTGGCAACGGGTGCTTGCAAAGGAACCCCCTCCGAAAAAGCCGTCGAACGCCAGACGCCGCCTGTCGCCCAGGTAAGGGTGACTACGGCAACCAGGCAACAGGCCCTGTCCCAGAACGAGGCAGCCGGCGACGTTGAGGCATCCCAACGCGCGACCATTGCCGCCAAGGTTACCGGCGCCATCGAAAAATTGCCGGTAGAGCTGGGCTCCACGGTCAAACGCGGCGACCTTCTTGTGCAAATCAGCGCCGGAGAAATCAGCGCCAGGGTAGCGCAGGCCGAGGCATTACTGCAACAGGCCCGGCGTAACCTTACGCGGGAGAAAAGACTGTTGCAAAAAGAGGCAACCGCTCCGGAAACCGTCAAAACCATGGAAGATGCCTACCAAATTGCCAAGGCAAGATACAATGAGGCTAAAACCATACTCGGCTACACCACGATCACCGCTCCCTTTGATGGCGTAATTTCCCAAAAAAACGCCCAGGCCGGCGACCTGGCCACCCCGGGCATTCCCCTCCTGCGCCTCAAAAATATTCAAAAGCTGCAAGTGGTGGCTTCAATACCCGAGGCGATGGCTCTACGACTCAAAACAGGCGACCGGCTGCCGGTGCGTATCGCAGCCGCAGAGTTCGACAATGAAGGCGTGGTCAGCGAGATTTCCCCGTCAGCGGATCCACGGACAAGAACCACCACAATAAAATTGAATATTAATAATGTTACAACCCTGCGGCCCGGACAATATGCCAGGGTCATTCTGCCCGGCCCCGCCGTGAATACTTTACTGGTGCCGAAAACAGCGGTTATGAATTATGGCCAGATGGAACGCCTCTTCGTGGTTAAGGACGGCCGGGCCCGGCTGCGGTTGGTACGAAGCGGGGCGCAAGACAACGGCCGCCTGGAAATTCTTACCGGACTTGCTGCCGGCGAACAGATCGTTATCCAGGGCAACGACCGACTTATCGACGGACAGCCCGTACAAATCATTAGTAAGTGAACAGGGAGTAATAGCGCCCCTTGGGCGCTTGTACCCCGTAACAATTTATAGTCATACAATAATGCAACAGAATAAACCCAGCACACAGCATGGTTTCGCCGGCCGGCTGGCCGGATTCTTCTTGGATTCGAAGCTGACATCCATCGGTATCATCGCCTCCCTGTTGCTCGGCATCATGGCAATAATCATGCTGCCCCGCGAAGAGGAACCGCAGATCAAGGTACCGATGATCGATGTTATGGTTACCATGCCCGGCGCCACGCCCAAGGAGGTGGAAGAGCGGGTTTCCATCCCGATGGAAAAACTGCTCTACGAAATACCGGGCATCGAGTACATATATTCAACCTCCATGCCGGGGCAATGCCTGCTTGTTGCCCGCTATTATGTCGGCGAAAAGATGGAAGGCGCAATTGTCGCCCTTAATCAAAAGCTGGCCACCAACTTCGATCGCATCCCGCCGGGCGTCTCGCAGCCATTGATCAAACCGCATACCATCGATGACGTACCGATTCTGGCCCTGACCCTGCACAGCGCCGATTACGATCACTATACCCTGCGCCGTCTGGCCGCCCAGGTGGACGATGCCATAAAAAATATCCGGGAAGTGGCTGAGACCAAACTAATCGGCGGTACCCGGCGGCAGGTTCGGATTCTTTTTGACCCCACGCGCCTGACCGGACGCCGCCTGACAGCGACGGATATTATCCGAAAACTACAGCAGGCCAATCGGCAGGCCTATTCCGGCAACCTGCAGTCGCTCAACCGGGAAATCACCCTACAGACCGGACAATTTTTCACCTCGGCCAAAGAAATCGGCCGGATTGTCGTTGGCGTTTACAATGGCAGACCCGTTTATCTCGATGAGGTGGCCAAAATTGTCGATGGCCCGCAGGAACCGGACTCCTATGTCCTTTTCGGACAGGGCAAGGGCCACCCCGAAGAGGCCGCCGTCACGCTGTCGGTCGCCAAACGCCCCGGCGCCAATGCCGTGCATGTAGTGAATACCATCATGGCCAAGATCGACACCTTAAAGGGGACCCTCATCCCGGCTGACGTCCAGGTAAGCGTCACCAGGGACTATGGTGAAACAGCCGCTGAAAAATCCAATGAACTGCTTTTTCACATGGGCATCGCCGTTTTCGGCGTAACGCTGCTGATTCTCTTTTTCCTGGGCTGGCGGGAATCCATCATCGTCATCCTGGCCATACCATCAACCCTGGCGCTGACGCTGCTGCTTTTCTATCTCTACGGTTACACCCTGAACCGCATCACCCTTTTTGCCCTTATCTTTTCGATCGGCATCCTGGTTGACGACGCCATCGTGGTGGTGGAAAACATTGTACGCCACATCCGCCTGCCGGCCAATGAACACCGGTCGTTACGCGAAATCGCGGAAGAGGCGGTCAACGAGGTGGGTAACCCGACGATCCTCGCCCACCGGCCGGTTAGTGCCTCTGTGCTTCCCCCGGCCCGTCCCCCCG
>CAYWUR010000063.1:0-8624 GCA_964460745.1 uncultured Desulfobulbia bacterium
GGCGGTTTCTTTTGATGCCGAGCGGCCTGGTCTATGCGAACCGTTTGCAATTATGGCTCCAACCGCCGGTTGCGCGGATATCAAGGCCGGCCTTTTCCGTTGTACGTCAACGGCCGTTTTGGGCCGTGATCCCTTGCGGTTACTGCGGGCCTACCGTTTTACGGCGACTTTGGGGTTTGTCCTTGATGCGGCTACGCGGGAAGTTGTCCGGCAACAGGTTTTATTGATCGACCGGGTATCGGCTGAACGGCTGGCTTATGAGCTGGATATAATTATGGCCTCCGGGCGGGCGGCGGCTGTCGTCGGCAATATGGCTGACAGCGGCCTCTTGTGGCGGCTCTTTCCCGAGTTGCGGGCCGGCGTGGGAGTAACCCAGCCCGCCAGCCACCATCTGGATGTTTTCGGCCACTGCCTTGCCGCTCTCAGGCATATGGAAGAACTTCAGCAAAATCCGACCGCCTATTTTCCGGGGTACGACGAGGTAATGAACCGCTATCTTGCCGGCGGCCGTAAAAAAGCGCTGCTCAAGTGGGCCGCCTTGTTTCATGATCTCGGCAAGCCGGCCAGCCGCGGGGTGCGGGAGGATAAAGGCGGCCGGATCACATTTTACCAGCATGATCGGCTCGGCGCCCGTCAGTTTAACGAGATCGCCGGGCGTCTCAAGTGGAGCAAGGCCGACACCAAAATGGTGCGCGGTCTTATCGAAATTCATATGTGGCCGTTTCATTTGAACAACGCCAGGCACAAGACCGGTGTTACGCCGCGGGCCTATATGCGTCTGGTCAAGGCGGCCGCGGATGATATGAACGGTCTTTTCATGTTGGCCATGGCGGATTGTCTGGCCGGCCGGGGGCCGGGGCGGCCGCCGGCCATTGAAGAGGAAATCACGGAACTGTATGGGGATGTTTACCGCTTTTATCTGCAAAGCATTAAGCCGGTGCTGGAGAATCCGCGTCTGCTGACCGGCCATGATTTAATCGAACTGTTCGGCCTTTCCCCAGGTCCGTTTTTCGCACGGATACTGAAAGGCCTTGAGAATGCCCGGGTGGCGGGGTTGGTGCGAACGCGGCCCCAGGCTGTGCAATGGGTGAGAAATTTTTTAGAGGAGTGACGGTTGCGGAAAATTCAGGATTATTATTTCAAGAAGGCCAAAAGCGATAAGTATCCGGCTCGGTCCGTGTATAAGCTGGAGGAGGTTCAGAAGAAGCATGGCCTGTTGCGACCCGGCGATACGGTTCTGGATCTTGGTTGTCAGCCGGGCAGCTGGTCTTTGTACGCGGCCAGGATCGTGGGGCCGCGGGGAGTCGTGGTGGGGGTGGACCTGCAGGGCGGGACGCCGCGCAATTTAACGGTCATGGCCAATGTGCGCCGGCTGCACGCTGATATCACGGCGCCGGATTTTATCGACCGGCTTAAGGAGAATTATCAAGGATTCAGTGTTATTCTAAGCGATATCGCTCCCAGGACTTCGGGCAATAAGTGGGTTGATCAACAGCAATCTCTGCGTCTTGCAAGGCGTACGCTGGAGATTGCCGGCGAACTGCTTTATCAGGGCGGCAATTATTACTGCAAGGTTTTTCAAGGCGAGGATTTTACCGCTTTTGTCGATGAGGTTCGCGACCGCTTTAAGACCGTCAGAATTGTCAAACCAAAGAGCTCCCGCTCTGAAAGTCGGGAACTTTTTGTGCTGGGACTGGGAGCCTTGTGAGCAGCTACGAATACGGGGGGTTGCGGAGATATGTCTCCCCTTGCTGAACTGTTACGTATATTTGATATTTTTATTGATAACTGGTAATTAATTATGCGAATTGTCATTTTTTAATATGATATAGGAGGGAAGAACGTGTCGGGGCATTCTAAGTGGAGTACCATTAAAAGGCGGAAAGGCGCGGTCGATGCGAAGCGCGGCAAGATATTCACCAAACTGATCAAGGAAATTACGGTGGCCGCCAGATTGGGCGGCGGTGATCCGGAGGCAAATCCCAGGTTGCGATCGGCCATTGCCGCGGCCAAGGCGGTAAACATGCCGAAGGACAACATTGAACGGGGCATCAAGAAAGGCACCGGCGAATTGGAAGGCGCTGTTTATGAGGAAATCACCTACGAAGGCTACGGCCCCGGCGGTGTAGCCGTGCTGGTTGACTGCATGAGCGACAATAAAAATCGGACGGTGGCCGATATCCGGCATTCTTTCAGCAAGAGCGGCGGGAATCTGGGCGAATCCGGCTGCGTGTCGTGGATGTTTGATAAAAAAGGGGTTTTGTTGATCGATAAGCAGACGATTTCCGAGGAAAAACTTATGGATCTTGCCCTGGAAGCCGGGGCCGAGGATGTACTTGAAGAGGAAAATGAATATCAGGTGGTGACTGATCCTGAAAATTTTAATACAGTGCGGGAATCTCTCGAGTCCAAGGAAATAACCTTTCTGGAGGCGGATATTTCCATGGTTCCCCAGAATACCGTGGATGTCTCGGACGTCAAGTTAGCCGCCCGCTTGTTGAAACTCATGGAAAATCTTGAGGATCATGACGATGTCCAGAATGTCTACGCCAATTTTGATATATCGGAAGAAATCATGGAGGAGGTGACAGCCTGACCGCGGGCGCCTGATTTTTATGCCGCAGAGTGACGCTTTCCGTATCATGGGGGTGGATCCCGGTTCCAGGGCGACGGGGTACGGCCTGATTGAAAAAAGTGGGGGGCGGATACGTTTTGTGGTCTGTGGCGTGATAAAGGCGCCGGCCCGTTTGCCTTTTTCCGAAAGACTTAAAATAATTTATGACGGAGTTTGCGAGGTTATCGCGAAGCAGACCCCGGACGTTATGGCGATTGAAGATCTATTTGTGGCGATCAATCCCAGGTCGGCCTTGAAGCTGGGGCATGCCAGGGGGGTGGCGCTGCTGGCCGCCAGGCAGCATGGTCTTGCAATTCACGAATACAGCCCCCGCCTGGTAAAGCAGATGGCGGTCGGTTACGGTCAGGCCGATAAAAGGCAGGTCCAGCAGATGATGCGGGTTCTATTGAAGCTGACGGCTTTGCCCAGCCAGGATGCCGCCGACGCCCTGGCGGTGTCTGTCTGTCATGCCCATATGACACATTGTAAGTGATCACCGGGTACGAATTTAGGATAATTTGTTGCCTTTGCTGAATAGTTACAAAAAAACAATCGACAACATGGAAGCGGATCACAACGAGCGACAATCAGGTGAAACCAGGCCAAGGGCATGATAGCCAGTCTCAAGGGAGAAATTTTACATAAATCCGCGGCAAGGGTAATCGTCAATGTCAACGGTGTCGGCTACCAGGTACATGTGTCGCTGGCAAGCTATGAACGGTTGCCGGCGGCGGGGCGGGATATTTTTCTGCATATTTATACCGATGTCCGCGAGGATGCAATAAAATTGTACGGTTTCCACGATGCGGAAGAAAAGGAGATGTTTCAACAGTTGATTACCGTTTCCGGCGTCGGCCCGAAGCTGGCGCTCGGCATCCTCTCGGGGATCGGCCCGGCTGAATTGGCCGGGGCGATTTCAACAAGAGATATCGGCCGGTTAACGGAATTGTCGGGCGTGGGCAAGAAGACGGCGGAAAGGCTTTGCCTGGATCTTAAGGATAAGGCGCTTCTCCTCCGGCTTGCCGAAGGGGAGCCGACCGGCGCCGCGGCGGTTGACGACCGGTCGGTCGGTCGTGTAAACAAAGATGTGATTTCCGCTTTAATGAATTTAGGCTATCCTCAGGTAAAGGCGCGGCAGGCCCTGGAAATCGTCAGGAAGCGGCTGCCGGCGGCGGAGTCGGTCGGCATGCAGGTGGAAGAATTATTACGTGAAACCTTGAGAACCCTGGCATGAATCAGGAAGAAAAACTTATTGGTGAGGAGAGGGTTGTCAGTTCCCGGCCCGCGCAGGACGATCTGGTCGATGAATCAGATTTACGTCCGAAGAGCCTGGGCCAGTATGTAGGCCAGGAATTGGTCAAGAAGAACCTGGATATCTTCATCAAAGCGGCCAAGGGTAGAAATGAGGCGCTTGACCACGTGTTGTTTCACGGTTTTCCGGGTCTCGGCAAGACAACGATGGCCTACATCATTGCCAATGAAATGGGGTCGAATATCAAGGTAACCTCCGGGCCGGTTATTGAACGACCGGGAGATCTTGCCGCCATTCTTACAAATCTGCAGGCCGGCGATTTTCTCTTTATCGACGAAATTCATCGGCTGAATCATGTGGTCGAGGAGATTCTTTATCCGGCCATGGAAGATTACCAGCTTGATCTGGTTATCGGCCAGGGGCCTGGCGCTCGGTCCGTAAAAATGGATCTGCCCCGTTTCACCCTGGTGGGCGCGACCACCAGGGCCGGATTGTTGACGCCTCCCTTGCGGGACCGTTTCGGCGTTATCTTACGGCTTGATTTTTATAAGCCTCGAGAACTGGTGGTAATTATTAAACGGTCGGCCGTCTTGCTCGGCGTGAAGGTGGATGAAGGCGGCGCCATGGAACTTGGTCGCCGTTCCCGCGGCACGCCTCGTATAGCCAACCGGTTACTCAAACGAGTCCGCGATTTTGCCCAGGTTCGGGGTCATAATGTCATTTCCGCCGAGGTGGCGGATGAGGCACTTAAGATGTTGGCCGTTGATCGGCATGGCCTGGATGAGATGGATCGGCGTATTCTGCTTACTATCATCGATAAATTTCAGGGCGGCCCTATCGGTCTTGAAACTCTGGCCACCGCCGTGTGTGAGGAAAAGAACACCCTTGAGGACGTTTACGAGCCTTTTCTTATTCAGTCCGGTTTTCTGGCAAGAACCGCCAGAGGCAGAATGGCGACGGCTAATGCCTATGAACATTTCGAGCGGCCTTTTCATCGTAAGGAGAGTCAGCCGGAATTATTTTAGGGTAAGCGCTCCATGAACACCCTGCTGCACGCGCTCAAGTCCCCCAATATACAGGGAGTATAATCGGGGTGACTCGATCCCGCCCGGCAGGGCGTCCCTGAAACGCTTACATCCCGTGGTGTTTTTAACCCCTGAGGTGTGGTTTGTTTATCGCTAATGTTATCAGGGATAAGGTGCTGCTGTAATGGACAAAAAAAAGACGATACGTGATATTGTCGATATGAAGGGGCGTGGTGAGAAAATTGCCATGCTCACCGCGTATGACGCCTCTTTCGGCGGCCTGCTGGACAGCTGCGGCATTGATATGATTCTGGTCGGTGATTCTCTGGGCATGGTGGTCCTGGGATATGAATCCACTGTGCCGGTTACCATGGATGAAATGATTCACCATGCCAAGGCGGTAAGGCGGGGGGTAAAACAGGCGGTTCTGGTAGGGGATATGCCGTTTCTGGCATACCAGGTTGATGAAAGGTCCGCCATAAGCAATGCCGGCCGGTTTCTTAAGGAGGCTGGTTGTGACGCGGTTAAGCTGGAGGGCGGGTTGGAAATTTGTGATACCGTCAAGGCCATTGTCCGGGCCGGTATTCCCGTGGCCGGTCATATCGGTCTGACCCCGCAGACTGCTTCCCAGCTGGGAGGATATCGCGTGCAGGGCAGGGACGCCGATTCAGCCCATAAACTGTTGGAGGCGGCGCGGGCCTTGGAAGAGGCCGGAGTTTTTGCGTTGGTCCTTGAGTGTATCCCCAGCCCCTTGGCAAGGGTTATTACCGAAACGGTCCGTATTCCCACCATCGGTATCGGGGCGGGCCGCCATTGCGACGGCCAGGTGCTGGTAACTCATGATCTGCTCGGCATGTTTGAAAAATTTACCCCCGCTTTTGTTAAAACTTATGCGAAATTGGCGCCCCGGATCAGAGAGGCGGTAAAGTCCTTCGGCAAGGAGGTCAAGGCCGGTGATTTTCCCGAAGACAAACACAGCTTTGCCATGCGGTTTGATGTGCATGGTTTACTTGAGAAAAAACAGTGATGCGGGAAATCAACAGTTCTACCATCAGTGAGGCGGTAAAGAGGCTGGTCATGGAAGCGGCCTATCATCTTGAACCGGATATTCTCGATGCCATGGTTGCCGCCAGAGACCGGGAAACGAACGGACTTGCGAAAAATATTCTTGAATTGCTTGTCTTAAATGCGGATATCGCCAGCCGTGAGTTGATCCCCATCTGTCAGGATACCGGCATAGGAGTAATTTTTGTCGATATCGGTCAGGAGGTGATAATTCGGGGTGATCTGCAGGCTGCAATTCAGGAAGGGGTTCGGACCGGCTATGATGAAGGTTTTTTGAGAAAATCCGTTTGTGATCCCCTGACCAGGGAAAATACCGGCACAAATGTCCCGGCCGTGGTCCATATCGATCTGGTGCCGGGCGACCGGCTGCGGCTTGCTTTTCTCCCAAAGGGTTGCGGCAGCGAGAACATGAGCGGACTTGCCATGTTGCCGCCGTCCGCCGGGACCGCCGGTATCATTGATTATGTCGTGGAAAAGGTGCTTGCCGCGGGCGCTAATCCCTGCCCGCCGGTGATGGTGGGAGTAGGCGTGGGGGGAACTTTTGAAAAGGCGGCCCTGCTTGCCAAAAGAGTTTTGCTGCGACCCGTCGGGGAGCGCAATCCGCGCGAAGACGTCGCTGCTCTGGAGCAGGAGATTCTCAGCCGCATTAACAAAACCGGTCAGGGAACGCAGGGCCTGGGCGGCGACAATACCGCTCTGGCGGTGCATGTTGAGACATATCCAACCCACATTGCCAGTCTGCCGGTGGCGGTTAATATTCAGTGTCATGCCCACCGTTACAAGGAAATAATTCTGTAAATGTTTGCCGTTATGGATGGAGATAATTATGTCTTTGTTACGAAGCCGGCCCGCTTTTTTTGACGAATTGAAAGTTGTCCGCGTTCCTTTTGAGCCCGGGGTCCTGTCGACCCTGAAGGCCGGGGAATTGATCAGTATCTCCGGCTCGTTATATACGGGGAGGGATCAAACGCACAGGCGTCTTTGCGCCCTGCTTGATGAAGGTTTGCCGCTGCCTGTCGAACTGGCCGGTCAACTGCTCTATTATGTCGGACCGACGCCGGCCCGGCCGGGCCGGGTTGTCGGCGCGGCGGGACCGACCACCAGTTATCGAATGGATGCATATACGCCGCGCCTGCTTGACCTGGGTCTGAAAGCCACCCTTGGCAAGGGCGGGAGATCGCCGTTGGTCAGAGAGGCCATGCTGGCGAAGGGCGCGGTTTATCTGGCCACCATCGGCGGCGCCGGCGCCCTGTTGTCGAAATGTGTCACGGCCAGTGAGGTGGTGGCTTTTGAAGACGCCGGACCAGAGGCCCTTTTCCGTTTTGAGGTCGAGGGCTTTCCCGCGGTGGTAATAAATGACGTCACGGGCCGTGATTATTACGAAATCATCAATGAAGATGAAAAGTCATGAAGATTATATGCGTCTTGCCTTGGCGGAAGCACAAAAAGCCTTGGCAGGCGGAGAATTTCCGGTAGGCTGTGTTTTTGTCCATCGCGGCGAAGTGGTGGCTCGGGGTAGGAGGATCAACAGCACGGCTGCCGCTGTTAATGAAATTGACCATGCCGAGATTGTCGCCTTGCGGGAATTGATTGCAAACCTGCCGAAAATCAGGCGGGACGAAATAACCGTCTATTCCACCATGGAACCATGCCTTATGTGTTATGCAACCCTGCTGTTGAACGGTATCAGGACTATTGTTTACGGCTATGAAGATGTGATGGGCGGGGGGACGGATTTATCGCTGTCGGAATTGCGGCCGCTGTATAAAGAGATGCAGGTGAAGGTGGTTCCTTATATTCTGCGGCGTGAATGTCTGCGTCACCATAAGAAGTTTTTTGAAAATCCAGCCAACAGCTATTGGCAGGGCAGTACTCTTGCCGAATACACCATGGCCCAGAAGCCGTAACCGCTGAACGGTGACCGGAATTTCAACGAATTCCTTCGTAAAAAGAAGTAGAGACTGAACAATGAACCAGTTACCACAAAAATCGAACTCCACGCCGGGAGCCAGAACCGTGGGCTTTCGGGCCGGAGAGCGAAATGTTTTTTTTCATATTCTTACGGCCTGCAATCTTGCCTGTCGCCATTGTTATATCAATCCCGGCCAGCACGGCACTTCAGTGGCAAAGGAAACCATGGATAAATGGCTGGCGCTTTTTGCCGGCGGCGCCGGCCGGACTAACCTTGTTTTTCTGGGCGGCGAACCAACTTTGCATCCTGATCTGGCCGTCGGTATAAGAACGGCCAGACAGTTGGGTTATGAAACGATAACCGTTGATTCCAACGGCTTTCTTTTTCATGATTTCCTTGAGCGGGTGTCCCCCGGTGAACTTGATTTTCTAAGTTTCAGCCTGGATGGACCATCCGCCGCGGTTAACGATCCTATCCGCGGGGAGGGCGTGTTCGCCGCCTGTACCGCCAATTTGCGCAAAGCGGTGGCCAGGGGATTTAACGTCAGTCTTATTTATACGGTAAGTCGCCTTAATATTGACCACTTACTCCGGATGCCGCCTCTGCTCGCGGACTGGGGCGTGAAGCGGTTTTTTATTCAGGTGATCGGCATTCGGGGAAAATCAGCCCGTGAGCCGCAGGGCTGGCAGCTTTCCCCGGATGAGTGGCTGGCGGTAATTCCCGCGGCGGCCCGCGCCGCGGCGGAGCTTGGGATTC
>CAYWUR010000064.1:0-8567 GCA_964460745.1 uncultured Desulfobulbia bacterium
GACTGGCGTTCCAACTTGTGCTATTCCGATTTAGTAGTAAAGAGAAATTACCTGCCTTTCTTTTGCAGAGAGTTTCTGTATACATACCGCAAGCTGAGCGGCAAGCTCACTGGCTTCATAGCGCTCCACGGGGGACACGCCCTTGTTATCCTCTAAATTTTCCAGAAAATTTCGACCCGTTCGAGAATTGTCCAGGGTCTCATTCAGACTGACACAGCCAAGATGACTGATCTGGCCCAGCAGCTGATGATATGCCTCGATATCCAGGCCCATTTCGCCGGCCATCTCCTCTTCCTCGGGGCTGCGTCCCAGCCTTTTTTCAAGCTGGGCAATTGTATCAACCAACCGCGAATGCTTCTCCCGAAGAGACCTGGAAAACCAATCCATCTTGCGGACTTCGTCAAAAATAGCGCCGCGGATTCGATGTTCGGCAAATGTCTTGAACAGGTATCCCCTTTGCGGATCAAAACGGTTGGCCGCATTAATCAACCCCACCATGGCGGCGCTTTTCATATCATTTCTGCTCATAAAAGACGGAACCTGGGTAATCATTCTGTCGACCACAACCTCAACCATGGACAAATGCTCCTTTATGAGGCAGGTTTTGTCGTCATCGTTGGCCAAGTTGTAATTATCATACGTCATGTACATAATCAGTTCCCATCCTGTGCCGTCACCTTGAATACATGACCGCATCCCGATAAATTGTTATGTGGCCGCCGGTCAGCCGCCGGCGCCGAAGGTCAAAAGACTTTTCCAGAAGAACTGGCTCGTTCCCTTGGGCGTTATATCTCTGGATTCGGCGACAAGGGTGTCGGCAAGCGCTTTAAAAGCAACGCTCGCCTTGGATGTCGGAAAAAGTTCGAGCATGACCGTTTGTTTTCTGATCGACTCATGCATACGCCGATCGAAGGGTATGCTTCCCACAAAATCTATTGAGATATCCAGATAGCGATTGGAAACCATCGTGAGTTTCTGATAAACCTCCAAGGCTTCATCTTCATCCCTAACTGAATTTACAACCAGCTTGAAACGTTTTTCCTGATACTTGGTGGACAGCAGTTTCATCAAGGCGTAAGCATCGGTAATGGAGGTCGGTTCCGGCGTGGCGACAACGAGAGTCTCCTGCGCCGCTGTATTGAAAAAAGTGACGTTGTTCGATATGCCGGCCTCCGTATCGATAATCACAACATCAAAATTACCGTGCAGCGTATCCAACTCATCCATGAATCGCATTTTTTGATTTGAGTCAAGATGCGTGAATTTCTGGATTCCGGAGCCGGCTGGAAGAACTTTTATTCCCGCCGGGCCATTGACAATAATTGAATCAAGACTCTGCTCGCCGGCAAAAAAATGGTTAAGGTTGTATTTTGGGGTTAAGCCCAAGACCACATCAATATTAGCCAATCCCAGATCGGCATCAATCACCAGCACCTTTTTGTCTAATTTAAGCAACGAAATCGCCACATTGGCCGCAATTGCCGTTTTGCCGACCCCACCTTTGCCGCTGGTTATGGAAAGCACCCAGGTCTTTATTTTTCGACCGGTCCCACCTTTGGCCTGTTCAACAAAATCTTCCTGTAGAGATCTCAGCGTCCCTGCCTGATCCGTATGCTCACGCACTATTTCCATTTGTCTCTCCATAGACGGAACAGCAACTCTTCGCCTTTATATGAAAAATCAAGCGGTTGCTCCATTAATCGACGGTCGGTCGGCCATAACCGGACTTGCGGGAAATCCGGCAGTATGCCGGGCGGTAATTAAAGCGGCTATTTTGTCAGGCTCGGCCGGCAGCAAATCCTCGGGAACCCTTTGCCCCGAGGTCAGGTATGAAAAAGGATAGTCGTGCCTGATATGCATATTAAGCAATACGCCGTGATTTTCACATTCATCTATCTTGGTAACAATAAGACCTTGCGGCGTAAAACAGGCAAAACGCCTTATCGTCTCGTAAAGTTCATGTTCGCGTGTAACGGCGGAGAGGACCAGGTGATTCTCCCTGTCGGCGTCCGGCGGCAAAAATTCGGCCAGCTCCTTGATGCTTACATCATCCCGCGGGCTACGGCCGGCGGTATCGATCAAAATCAAGTCTTTATCAGCATGCCGGCTCAGGACCTCTTCCATCTGGCCGGGCGCCATGACGACCTCAACCGGCACACCCATAATATCGCCGTATACTTTTAACTGTTCAACCGCCGCGATACGATACGTATCAATCGTTACCAACACCACTTTCTTGCCGTGATTTATAAGAAAATGCGCGGCCAGCTTTGCTATGGTAGTAGTTTTCCCGACCCCGGTCGGACCGATCAGGGCGAGCTGTCTGGGAACAGCGCCGACCGGTTTAACAGGAGCGGTCACCCGGATTAATTTACTGATCGAGTCACACAAAAAGCCTTCCAGGTCCTGGTCGGCATCATGCCGTCGGGCCGAAGAAGTTTCCCGCCCCATGCGTATGACCGTTTCAGCCGCCTTGTCGTCTATACCAAGCGCCGCGAGTTTAGCCATAACAGGTGACGCAGACGGCAGCCGCCCTTGTGATATAACAAAATCACTCGAACTGTCTGCCTGCTGATTAAATGCGGCATCATCCCCCCCGGGCCGCTCATGTTTTTCCGAGACCCGAGTCATAACGCCATGCACAAGGCCGTTAAGCGTATCGATTTCGCCTTTGATTGACAATAAATCAGCCATCTCGAGCTTATCAGTCAAATCTTTGACCTGTTTGGCAAGCGGGTCGATCACTTTACGCTTAAGCCAGATATTATCGTAAAGCAAATTATCTTGTCCCGCCGTGCCGGGAGGCGTGGCGGTATATGTCGCCGGCCGCAAAGGCGCATCGATTTTTCCCCCGGGCGGTTCCTTGGAATCTATCGCGGCTGTTATCTCGAGCCGCGGCTTACCTAAAAAACCAACGCCACCCTTGCGGACCGTCCGCGTTGACAGAATCACGGCCTCCGGCCCAAAAGCGGCTTTCACCTTTTTTAAGGCGTCGGCCATATTGTCTGACTCAAAAACTTTAACTTGCATGCAAACTCACCATTCCTAAAGATCTTACTTTTAGATGCGGCGCAATCTCATTATGAGAAATGACGGCCAGATGCGGCAGATAGCGTTCAGTCAATTTTTTGACGTGCGGTCGAATTGTTGGCGGACAAAGAAGAACCGGCTGCGTGCCGGCCTTAAACTTTTTAATACTCTCACTGAGTCCGTCAAGAACAGCCTGGGCCATTTGCGGATCAATAGCCAGATACGTCTCCTGCCCTTTCTGCTGCACCGCTTTCTGGATTGAGCCTTCCACCACCCGGTCAAAGGTTATCAACGGCAAAACATTGTCGTCCTGGACATATTTTGCGCTGATATAGCGGGCCAGGGCGTGCCGGACATATTCCGTCAGCTGATCAACGTCCTGAGTGACCGGCGCCCTGTCAGCCAGGGTTTCCAGAACCGTCCGCAGGTCCCTGATAGAGACGTCTTCCCGCAATAAATTTTGTAAAACCCGCATAACTATCCCTAAAGGCAAGAGGTTGGGAACCAGTTCTTCAACAAGCTTCGGGTAACTTTTCGCAATTGTATCAAGCAAATTTTGTGCCTCTTGCCTTCCCAGCAATTCATAGGCATGCCGCTTGATTATTTCACTTATGTGGGTAGCCATCACGGTAGTGCAGTCAACTACGGTATAACCGGCTATCTGAGCGCGTTCTTTTTTATCTTCGGTGACCCAGACAGCCGGCAAGCCAAAGGCCGGCTCTTCGGTGGCCACGCCCTGGATGATTTCGGTTGCCGTGCCGGGATTCATTGCCAGGTAATGATTCGGCAGTATTTCTCCACCGGCGACGCGGACCCCCTTGAGTAATATGCTGTATTCATTGGGCCTGAGTTCCAGATTATCCTTAATATGGATCGGCGGCACAAGAAAACCCTTTTCCAAGGCGAATTGCTTCCGGATCGAACGAATACGGTCGAGAAGTTCGCCATCCTGGGCGGCATCAACAAAAGGAATCAAGCCGTAACCGACCTCCAGTTCCAGAAGATCAATGGCCAATATCTCTTCATAATCATCGTCCGGCGCCGCTGCCGGCGCCGCTTCTTCCTGCCGGGCTTCATCAGCTTCAGCCTGTATTTTTTTGCCGGCCCGATAGGCGAGAACGGCAACCAGAACAGCAATAATCATAAACGGCATAAAAGGCATGCCGGGAATAATGGCGAAGCACAGCAAAACGCCGGCGACCACCCAGAGGGCCTGGGGGTGCATTAAAAATTTATTTTTAAGTTCAGCCCCAAAATTTTCGCTGCCGGCGGTACGGGTCACCAGCAGACCGGCGGCGGTTGAAATTATCAGGGCCGGGATCTGTCCCACCAGCCCGTCACCCACGGTAAGAATTGTATAATTCTGCGCCGCCACAGCCATAGGCATGCCGTTTTGCAAAACGCCGATGACAAACCCGGCGCCGATGTTGACCAAGGTGATGATAATCCCGGCAATGGCGTCGCCCTTGACAAATTTGCTGGCGCCGTCCATCGCCCCATAAAAATTGGCCTCCGTGGTAATCTCCTTACGCCGAAAACGCGCCTCCTTATCGTCGATAAGGCCGGCGTTGAGATCGGCGTCAATGGCCATCTGCTTGCCCGGCATGGCATCGAGAGTAAAACGAGCGGCAACCTCGGCAACCCGGCCGGCGCCTTTGGTTATAACCAGAAAATTAATCACTACCAGAATAATAAAAACAACCGTGCCAACCACATAATTACCACCTACCACAAACTGACCGAATGCCTGAATTACCCGGCCGGCGGCGGCCGGCCCGTCCTGGCCGTTCAGCAGGATAAGACGGGTGGAAGCCACATTCAGCGAAAGCCTGAATAAGGTCGTAGCCAGCAGGACAGAGGGAAAAACGGCAAAATCAAGGGCTCGGACGGTATAAATGCAGATAATGAGAATCAACAGCGCCACGGTAATATTTATAGAGAGGAACATATCCAGAAGCAGGGACGGCAACGGGACAATCATCACCAGCAAAATAGTCACCAGACCGAGCGAGACGACCACATCACTTCTGAAAACATTTTTGTACCAGATATTTCGCATTATCGACTCATACTCCTAATTGTGATATATTCGGCTGCCGGAATAAAACAAGCGCTACGTCCTTCTTCCGTAAGTGACCACTTACGCCTTTTTTGCCTTAAGGCGGTAGATATAAGCCAGAATTTCAGCCACGGCCTTAAACAATTCTTCCGGTACGGCTGCACCGATATCAATTTTATGCAAGGCGCGGGCCACGGGCACGTTTTCTACGATCGGAACTTTATTTTCCCGCGCAATCTCCCGAATCCGCCTGGCTATGAGATCAGCACCCTTGGCAACGACCCGCGGGGCGTCCATCTCTCCCCTTTTATACTTAAGCGCCACGGCTATATGGGTCGGATTGGTAATAACAACATCCGCCGTGGGTACCTCGGTCATCATCCGTTTCCTCGCGGTCTGCTGCTGAAGGGACCGAATCCGCGACTTAAGCTGAGGATCGCCTTCCGACTCTTTAAATTCCTCCTTTACTTCCTGTTTGGTCATCTTCATATTCTGTTCCATTTCCCAGCGCACAAACAAAAAATCCAAGAGGCCCAGAATAATCAAAACACCGCAGCCCTTGAACAAGACTAACGCAGCAACCCGCCCCACATAACAAAGGGTTGCCGACACTTCCATATCGACCAGAGAGATGGCGCCTGCGAACTCATGGCTAAACGTCCTGTAGGCCACAAAACCAACAAGTATAACCTTGGCGAGCGATTTAATAATTTCCACCAGGGCTCGTTTTGAAATAAATTTCGAGGCGCCCTTGATCGGATCAAGTTTCGCAAAATCAGGCATAAGCGGCTTTGCGGTAAAAAGCCAGCCGATCTGCAAAAAAGTGGCAAAAAAACCGACCACCAAAGTGAGCAACAACACCGGCGCCAACAATAAACCGACATATCGAAAGATATAGCCGGTCAAATTCACCATGTCGTGGGGTGATATATTAAATCTATCGCTGGCCTGCCAGAAACCGACGGAGAACGACGAAAGCCGGCCCCAGAAAAACTGCCCGTAAAAAAACCAGAGCAGCAATGAAGCGGACATCAAGGCGGCGGTACTGACTTCCTTGCTCTGGGCGACCTGACCCTTGTCGCGAAAATCCTGTCGGCGCTTGCCTGTCGCCTGTTCGGTTCGTTCCTGCTGAGTGGAGTCATCTCCGGCCATTTATTACCTCATAACAATTTGAACATAGTCAGTAAGCGTTCACCAAGCATGCCGAATTCCCGCCCCAGGAGGTTGGCGGTTATGCCAAGCGTCAAGCCTATGACTACAAAAGTAAATCCTATGTTTAAGGCAAAGGAGAGCATAAAAATGTTCAATTGCGGCATAACCCGGGCCATAAGACCCAGAATCAGGCCCGATAAAAGCAGGACGGCAAGAATAGGCGCACTGAACTTTACACTCAAAACAAACATCTTTCCCGTTAACTGCATGAGAAAAGGCACCGCCCCCCCGGAAAAATCAAGATATCCCGGGGGAAGCATCTGATACGATTGCACGATGGCCTTCAGAAGCACGAGATGTGCATCAAGGGCAAGAAAAAGAAGAAAAGCAAACACATTCTGAAACTGCGACATCAAGGCAATCTGGTGCTGATTCTGGGGATCAAAAATATTAGCGGCCGCAAATCCCATTTGGTAACCGACCACCGTGCCGCCTAACTCAGCGGCAGTAAATATAAGCCGGGCGATCAACCCTACCATTACGCCGAGCAAAGCCTCATTAGCCACGAGGATGAGAAGATTTACGGGATTAAAACTATGCTGCGGCACATAGCGCTCAACAACAGGGAAAAGCAGGAGGGACAAAGCCAGCGCCAGACCGACTCTGAACCTTGGCGGGGTCTGGCTGCCGCTGAAAAGAGGAAAACTGCCGATAAAGGCGCCTATCCTGGCGACACAGATCAAAAAAGTCTGAATTTTATCGATTGAAATAAGTGGCAGAGCCAAAACAACTTCCTACCCTCCAACGTAACTCATTTACGGGCCGATTGTTGCGATTCCCTGTAGAATGTTCGAGGTAAAAGCTACTATGATCTTCATCATCCAGGGTGCAAAGAACAGCAGTGACGCCAGTACGGCGACAATCTTAGGAACAAAAACCAGGGTTTGCTCATTTATCTGAGTCGCGGCTTGAAAAACGCTGATCATCAGGCCCACGATCAGCCCTACCAAAAGCATGGGCGCCGAGACCAACAGAACAACACTCACGGCCTTGCGGGCTATATCGATTACAAATTCAGGAGTCATAAGCTTGTCCTCAATCAAAGATGAAATTGCTCGCCCTCTTTCAATAGAAGCTATGCACCAGGGAACCGATCACCAAGCTCCAGCCGTCCACCAGGACAAAAAGCAGGAGCTTGAACGGCAATGAAATGATTACCGGCGGCAGCATCATCATCCCCATGGAAAGCAGTACCGAGGCCACGACCATGTCAAGAACCAGAAATGGTATATAAATCATGAATCCCATTTCAAAGGCCCTTTTAAGCTCGGAAATCATAAAAGCGGGGATCAGCGTCATGGTTGGGACATCATCGATACTCCGGGGCACGGCGTTACCGGAAATGTCCATCAGCACGCCCAACTCTTTTTCTCCGGTCTGGGCGAACATGAACTCCCGCATCGGTTTTATTGCCAGATCCAAAGCCTGCTCCTGATTTATCTGCTCTTTAAGATAGGGCTGCAGGGCGGAGTCGTTTATCTTATTCATAACCGGAGCCATGACGAAAAAAGTCAAAAACAACGCCAGGCCGATTATTACCTGGTTGGGCGGCATCTGCTGGGTGCCCATCGACTGCCGGACAAGAGAAAGCACAATGACAATTCTTGTGAAAGAGGTGGTCATCAAAAGAATCGCCGGCGCGATTGACAAAACCGTAAGAACAAGCAGGACCTGCAGAGTCGTTGAAGCCTGCTGGGGGCTGGTTGCTTCACCCAACCCCAGGGTAATGGTCGGCAAGCCCTGGGCGCTCGCAAGCGCCGGCAGAAGAATAAGGGATAAACAGACAGGAAAGGTTAGCCGTTTCATTGTGTTGCTTCACCGCTCAATCGTAGATTTTCTTCAAAAGTCCCGACATGCCGCCGGTCAAAACGGGTTATAAGCTCAATACGCTCGGGAGCGATGCTCAGCAACAATTCCTCGCCTCGAACTTCAACCAGGCACAGGGCTTTTTTGGGCATCAGGTAACGCATTTCTTTCATTTTAATAATGCCGCTTTTGCCGGACGGCAGGAAGCCAAAGCCTTTACGACTCAAAGCGTAAAAGAGCAAGATCAGCCCCAGAACCAGGACCAACGCCCCCAACAATTTAAGGCCGGCCGGCAATAAATTGTCGACGCCGCCTCCCTCGCCGGCATAAGCCAAAGACGGCAACAACAAAGCTGATGCACCAATCATCCATTTCATTATAATTTATCCGTAACTATTCAGTAGGGGCAACAAATTACCCTAAACTCGCAACCGTAACTGTTCAGATGTGCCCCAGGTTC
>CAYWUR010000065.1:0-8564 GCA_964460745.1 uncultured Desulfobulbia bacterium
GACCCTGCCCCTGTTGTCCAGGAAAATCATGCCGTTATCTTTCCGGGATACGGCAAAGTCCCGCACGTCTTTCTTGATTTCAAACAGATGTTTCTCGCTGGTCATATGATCGGCATAAAGAACCCCGTCGGCCGCCAGGGTATATACCGTTTTGTTGCGCCGGGAGGAGAGGATTTTTCTGACCGGTCCAGCATGGGCTCTGAGGGCGTGGACTTTGACCATTTTTCTGATATTGCTCCCCGGGGCGGAACGGAGTGCCATCCAGGTTGATACCTTGCCGTTGATGTCGCCCACCACCAGGGATTGCCCCCCAAAGACCATGCCCAAGGCGGAGATTCGGGAGTCCGAGGCGGCAAAGGTGTCGAGCTTTTTGCAAATATCGTTCTCCCGGAGATCCCAGACCGTTATATAGCCGTTGTCCATGCCGGCATAGAGTGCGGTTCCCTCGTCATCTAGGGTCATGGCGACAATTTTTCCCGGCATGGGGCCGCCTATCGTCATGTTAAAGGTTGTGGTTTCTTCATTGTCGAAAAGATCGGCGGTGGTTTTCTCATGGCTGACCCGTATGGTATTGTCACCAAAAAGGTCAACCCGGGTGAGACGCTTGTCCTCGGAACGGCGGGCCAGACTCATAATAAGGTTATGGGCCTTTGGGGGCGGCGGCCATGATTTCAAGACGGCAACCTTGGGGACAATGGTCCGTTTATTGTCATTGCCGTACTGTGGAATATAGCGCACTTCAAGCATGGTGAGGCGGCCGTTCCGCCAGAGAATGTTGTTGATATTCCCCTGGTATTGTTCGATCCGGCGTATCTGCGGGGCATGGTTTGCCGCCAGCTTTTCTTCTTGCCGCAGCTTTCCTGTCCCGGCTGAATAAAAGCGCAGGACGCCATCGGCGCTTATGGTATGAAATCCCTCATGGTAGCTATCCAATCCCACGGCCATCGGGAGAGACGCGGCGGCGCCGGCAAGGGGGATATCGGCTTGGACCTTGTCGGGATGCGCGGAGCCGAACAACGGCAGGGTGACCCGGACGATAAAAACCAGGATGGCCAGAACGCCGACAATAACCAGCATTCCGCCTGTTTTGATGATACTGCCGGCTATATGGTCACGCCGTCGCGCCCGCCGGCGGAATTTTTCGTCCATTTCAACTATTGTATCTTGGCACGCTGATTCTCGGCCACCTTGGCCGGCAGGGCCATATAGCCGCCTTTTTCAACAATCCGCTGCCCCTCTTTGGAGAGGACGAATTTTATAAATTCCCTCTGCAGTTTCGGCAGTGGCCTGTTCGGTTTCTTGATAACATTGATGTAGAGCATGCGGGCCAGCGGGTATTTGCCGAGCAGGACGTTTCGCACGGTAGGGGCGTAGGCCTTGGCGCCTTTCTTTCTGGCCAGGGGAATGGCCCGAACTCCGGAAGTCCTATAGCCGATTCCGGAATAACCGATTCCGGCCTTGTCTTCGGTAACACCCATTACCACCGAGGCGGAGCCGGGCTGTTCCTTGACCGTGTCTCTGTAATCCCCCTTGAAAAGGGCATGCTTCTTAAAATAACCGTAGGTGCCGGAGGCGGAATTACGGCCGTATATGCTGATGGGGCGCCGACCAAGTTCGCCGCCGACTCCCAGGTCCGACCATCTGGTAATATCCGTGGAATAGCCGCTCCTTCTGGTCTTGGAAAAGACGGCGTCAACCTGGGGCAGGATCATGGAGTCGATGGGGTTATCCTTATTAACGTAAACCGCCAAGGAATCAAGGGCGACACCAATAGCAACAGGCTTGAAGCCGTATTTTTTTTCGAATTTATCCAGCTCCGAACTCTTCATCTTCCGGGACATGGGGCCAAGCTGGGCGGTGCCGGCGATCAGCGCCGGCGGAGCAGTGCTGGAGCCCTTGCCTTCAATCTGGATACGGACGTTTGGATATTTCTGCTGAAAGGCTTCCGCCCAGAAAGCCATGAGGTTGTTCAGGGTATCGGAACCCACGCTGTTCAGGTTGCCGCTGACCCCGCTTGTCTCCTGATAAATCGGCAGCTTCCGGTCAACAGTGTCCTGCCGTGCCATGACCGGGGTCGCGGCGGTAACGCATACTGCCAGTATCGTGACGACGGCTTTTTTCAGGGTTTGGTGCCGAAAGATAAAGGGGTGTGCTTGCATTGTCGCTTCTCCTTTTGTCTTATGGGGAGGTTGCGTGGTGGGCGGGAATTACTCCGCTATTTTATTTGAGCGGAACATAGAGCCGATTTGTTAAATCGGTGTTATGGAATTGTTAAAATTTGATTAATATTGTCAAGTTTAACATTTTATTATGGTGGAGTATTATTTATTGTGTTTTACCATTGCATGGTAGGCAAATGATAATCCACATGGATAACTTGCAGGGGAAAGGCGCAGATGGCACAAGCAAAAATTTGGCTTGTTGAGGACGAGGAAGATATTCTGGCCTTGATTTATTATAATCTTGTAAAAGAAGGGCTTACGGTCACCGGCTTTCAAAACGCCGAGGAGATGCTGGCTGCCGCGGGCATGGACACGCCTGATCTCCTTGTTCTTGATGTCATGCTGCCGGGAATTGACGGTTTTGAAGCCTGCCGGCGGCTGAAAAAGCAGGATAAATTTGCCGGGATGCCCATCCTTATGTTAACGGCAAGGATTGAGGAGAGCGATATCATTACCGGGCTTGAGTTGGGTGCCGATGATTATCTCACTAAGCCCTTCAGACCGCGGGTACTCATCGCCCGGGTGAAGGCCTTGCTGCGCCGGGCCGGTTTAAAGGCAGCAAGCTGCCGGAATCGGATTACCTGTGGCCGTCTGGTAATTGATAAGGATCGGCATGAGGTGCTTGCCGCCGGGAAACCGGTTCCACTTACGGCCGCCGAATTCAAGATTCTTGTTCTGTTGGCCGACAGACCAGGCTGGGTTTTTTCTCGGGATCAGATTCTAGCGACTATTCACGACGGCAATATCGCCGTCACCGACCGCACCGTTGATGTGCAGATCGTTTCCTTGCGTAAAAAACTCGGGATCCCGCAAGTGATAGAAACGGTGCGGGGCTTTGGCTATAAATTACGCCGATGAGTAAAAAAAAACGGCTTCTCTGGCAGATTTTTCCGCCCATGGTGGTGGTGACGATGGCGGCGGTCATAGGCGCCACTTTCTATGCCTCGAAAATTATCCGACAGTTTTATCTTGAGCAGAAAACGGCGGACTTAAGGGTTCGCGCCCAGCTTGTTATTGACGGAATTCATGATGATTTCGCGGCCGGCAACCGGCGCCTGCTCGCCCGTCGCAGCCGCGCATTGGCGGCCCGGAGCCGGGCCCGGATCACCTTGATCATGGCCGATGGTGAAGTCATTGCCGATTCCGATAAGGATCCGGTCCGTATGGATAATCACGCTGACCGGCGGGAGATTGTCGCGGCCATGACAAGCGGTTATGGCGCCACCCTGCGGTTCAGCCGTACCCTGGGCAAAAATATGCTCTATGTTGCCCTGCCCGTTTATTCCACGGCTGATAATTCCCTGTCGTCCCCTGTCTTGGGGGTAGTGCGGTTGTCTATTCCCCTGGTCTCGGTTGATAAGATTCTGAATATGATTTACCGGCAAAATTTTCAGGCCGCCTTCCTTCTGCTTATTCTGGCGGCGGTGATAACGCTTTTTGTCTCCCGAAAGATCAGCAGGCCTTTGGAGGAGATGGGGCGGGCGGCCCGGCGTTACGGCGAGCTTGATTTCAGCCGGAGGATTGTCCTTCCGGAAAAGGCCGTTATCTCAAGAGAGGTTGCCGGGCTGGCCGCTACTATCAACAGCATGGCCATGGAGTTGCGCCGGCGCATCAACATCGTCACCAAACAGAAAAATGAACTGGAGGCGGTTTTTAAAAGTATGGTCGAAGGCGTTTTGGTGGTCGATATCGAGGGCCGGCTTGTGCGGGCCAATGATACCGCCTTAGCTCTCTTTAATCTGCCCGGAAATTCGTTGCCGGGGCATTCCTTAACCCAGGTGTTCAGGGATGCCGATCTGTCCCGTTTTATAAGGGAAATTTTGGCCGGTGGCCGGTTCGCCGAGCAGGATATCGTTTTAAGGCAGGTTGGCGGCGAGCGTCATTTTCACGCCAGCGGCGCCCCTTTCCATGATGGCGCCGGCAACAGGACAGGCGCTCTGGTTGTCTTAAACGATATCACCCGGATTAAAAAACTTGAGAACATGCGGCGGGAGTTTGTTGCCAATGTCTCCCATGAACTGAAAACACCTATCACCTCAGTCACGGGTTTTGTGGAAACCCTTCTCGACGGCGCCTTGGAAAGCAAGGATGAGGCAAGGCGTTTCCTTGAGATTATTCATCGGCAGGCTAACCGGCTGAATGCCATTGTTGATGACCTCTTGCGTCTGTCCCGGATAGAGCAGGAAGAGGAACAGAGGACCATCGAGCTGCGGCGGCAGGCCTTGCGGCCGGTGCTGGAAAGTTGTATTGAAATGTGCACCATGAAGGCCGGGGAAAAGGGGATTGCCTTAATGCTTGATTGCCGGTCGGATATCGTGGCAGCCATAAACCGGAGTCTGCTTGAACAGGCGGTAATCAACCTCCTGGTTAACGCCATCAAATACAGCCCTGAAAAAAGTGAGGTGCGGATCAAGGTCTGGAGGCTGGATCATGAAATCCGCATCGATGTCGTTGATGAAGGGTGTGGAATAGCCGCCAACCATCTTTCCCGGCTGTTTGAGCGTTTTTATCGCAGCGATAAGGCACGCAGCAGAAAATTGGGCGGCACCGGCCTGGGACTCGCCATCGTCAAGCATATCGTTCAGGTGCATGGCGGGCAGGTTAAGGTGAAGAGCAAAACCGGCCACGGCAGCACCTTTACCATCATGCTGCCGGCCGCCGGGCCCGCGTAATTCAAGAAAATATCAGCCGAATAAAATGAATATTGTTTTTGACATAGGCAACGTCATCTGTGAATGGAATGCCCGAAAACTGACCGGTTCCGTCTTTGCCGATAAGACGGAACGGCAAAAGGCCCTGGAAGAGATTATCGGCCATAAGGATTGGTTCAACCTTGATCGGGGAACCCTTGGGCTGGAAGAGGCGGTTACCAGAGCGGTCGTCCGTACCCATATTAAAGAGGAAAGCATCAGAAAACTATACCGGGAGACCCCTCGTTCACTGGTGCCTTTCCCGGAAACAGTGGGTCTTATCAAGGACCTGAAAGAGCAGGGACACAGCCTCTATGTCCTGTCGAATATGCATCGGCACGCCTTTGCATACCTTGCCGCAACCTACGATTTCTGGCCCTGTTTTTCCGGTATTGTCATATCAAGTCATATAAAGATTATTAAACCGGAACCGGGAATTTATGAGTATCTCCTAAATACCTGGCGCCTGGCCCCGGCGGATACCATATTTTTGGACGATTTGAGCGCCAATCTGGCGGCGGCCCGTCGGTTTGGTTTAAAAACAATCCTGGTGCGCTCACCGGCTTTGATCAGGCAGGAATTGGAAAAAGAATTTCTGAGGAGGGAAAAATGTCACAAGCAGATATCGGCTTGATAGGCCTTGCCGTCATGGGGCAGAATCTGGTGTTGAACATGAACGACCACAATTTTACGGTGGCCGTGTTTAACCGGACAATATCGAAGGTTGATGAGTTCATGGCGGGTCCGGCCAGGGGGACAAACATTCTTCCCGCCCATACCATCTCCGAACTGGTCGGCCGCTTGAAAAGACCGCGGCGGGTGATGCTGATGGTCAAGGCCGGGTCCGTCGTCGATTTATTTATCGATTCGTTGCTGCCGCATCTGGATCACGGCGACCTTATCATTGACGGCGGTAACTCCCTCTATACCGACACCAACCGCCGCACCCGCGCTCTGGCTGAAAAGGGGATTCTCTTTATCGGCACCGGCATTTCCGGCGGAGAGGAAGGGGCGCGTCAGGGGCCGTCCATCATGCCGGGCGGTAATCCTGATGCATGGCCGCTTATCAAGGATATTTTTCAGGCTGTTGCCGCGCAGGTTGACGGTGAACCCTGCTGCGACTGGGTTGGCGAGGAAGGGGCCGGCCATTTCGTCAAGATGGTACACAACGGCATCGAATATGGCGACATGCAGCTTATCTGCGAGGCCTATGATTTTCTGCGCCGGGGGCTCGGTCTTGATACGGATGCGGTGCGCGCCGTGTTCGGTGAATGGAACCAAGGGGCGCTTGACTCGTATCTCATGGAGATTTCAGCTGATATTTTAGGGCACAAGGATACGGACGGCGCGCCTCTGGTGGACAATATCCTTGACGCCGCCGGGCAGAAGGGCACCGGCAAGTGGACGGGAATCAATGCCCTTGACCTCGGCATTCCTCTTACCCTGATTGGCGAGGCGGTATTTGCTCGTTGTCTGTCGGCCATGAAAGAGGAAAGGGTCAAGGCGGCAACGATTCTCGCCGGCCCGACGACCGTTTTTGACGGCAATGCGCGGGAGTATGTGGGGTATGTACGCGATGCCCTTTATGCCTCGAAGATCATCTCCTATGCCCAGGGTTATATGCTCATGCGCCACGCAGCCATGGAATACGGCTGGAAACTTAATTACGGCGGTATTGCTCTTATGTGGCGTGGCGGTTGTATTATCCGCAGCGCCTTTTTAGGCAATATCAGGAACGCCTACGACGCCAATCCGGAACTGGAAAACCTTTTGCTTGATGAATTTTTTCGAAATGAGATCCATGCCGCCCAGGCGGGTTGGCGCAAGGTTGCGGCCAAGGCTGTCGAACTCGGCATTCCGACCCCTGCCTTCTCCTCGGCATTGTCTTATTATGACGGTTATCGCAGCAGCCGCCTGCCCGCCAATCTGTTGCAGGCTCAGCGGGATTACTTCGGCGCCCATACATATGAGCGTCTCGACAAGCCGCGGGGCAAATTTTTTCACACCGATTGGACCGGTCACGGCGGCAAGGTTTCATCAACCACATATAATGTTTGATTGGTAACTATTCTGCCGCACCCCATCTCGGAGTCTGCGTTTACAACTGCTATTTGTTGTTAAAATCATCCCTGAACCGATCAAGCTGATGCATCCGTTCATGCAAAATAGTTACAATGCCGATGGTGCCGCGGGACAAATACTTCCAATAAACAAAAAGTTTTTCATATCGGAAAAATAACCCCTCAACTCCAAATTCTGCTGGTATTGGTCGTGAAAGTACTTTGTGGGTTTCAATCTTGGCAAAGGTCTCGAAAAGCCCTTCAATGTAGGCATCGGCCCGTGTCCTTCCCCAATGGTTCAGGGTATAGTGATAAATTTCATCAATCCTGTGCGAGGCAGCTTGCCGGACAAGGAATTTTGTCATTTTTTCTGCGCCACCTGATTCCTGGCAATAACTTCAGAAGCGGTCAACGGCGCAAAAGAACTTTCCGGGGCGGCAAAGGCCAGTTGCAGTTCCGCCTTAAGTCGCTCAAAAGCTTGCTGCTCCATCCGTTCCTTGTCTCGGCGGATAAGATCCCGTATATACTCGCTCACATTTTCGTAGGACCCGTTTTCTCCAGTATTTGCTGCCACAACCTCGCTTAGGCCACCACTCAACCGAACTGTCAGTGTTGTATGCACCATGGGAAATCCTCCATATGTCGAATCATGATGAACTCGCAAAGAATCCTTGCTTTATAGTTTAAGCAAGTCTGTATTAATTATAATCAAGAAAAAATACAATGTCACAAAAAATACGCATCTAGGTAAAATCCGACTTGAAGAAAGAAGACAATAGCTAAATAGAAAAGAACGTCCCCCCCCTGTGTGCACGTCAAAGAACAGTGGGTGAAGATTCACTACCCGGCTCCCCGATTAAACCTTTTGTCTAATTTTGTTGCTTTTTTGTTTTCTAATACTTCAAATTTTGTAAATGCAATTCTTGATTTAATAACATTAACTTTTGGTTTGAAATTTTTCACAAGCTCACGAATAGAATCTACCGACAACTTACACCTTGGGCCTAGTATTACTTCCCTCAACTGAATTCTGTTTGTAAATGGTTCAAAGTAAATACCAGACTCTTTTCTGTTTTCCTCTAATTCAACAAATAACCTAACTTCGTTTTCGTATTTCCAGTCTTTAAATTTTGTCCTTACAAGATTAAACAAGTCATTTCTGTTGGGTTTGCCTGTTTGGGGATCAACGTTAACTTCGATTGGTTTTTCTGCATAATCGACAGGGAGTAAGAATTCGTCGTTGATGTCAAATCCAAGTGCGATACCAGTGTGTTTTTCAGCATAATGCCCCCAGAGTAAGGGGTTTTCCCAGCTTGTGCTAAAACAAATCAATCCTGTTTTACTATTAATATCGTCCTTCATTTCTTTGAATTTTTTACGTGTCGATTTGTCTGCTAGATTCACAGCAAGCAATTCAAACGGGTCATTAAGATCATGAATACGTGAAATTTTAATACGGCGCAAAGCAATATTACTAAGCGCAAATATTGAAGAGGTGAAATAGTAACCGCGCATATTATTTCCGAGGTTTAACCCTTGTCAGCGGCGACCTGAATATGTATCATTCTTGGCGGTTTGAAAATACCTGAGTC
>CAYWUR010000066.1:0-8556 GCA_964460745.1 uncultured Desulfobulbia bacterium
TATCGATAAACAACGCAAAATCAAACCGTTAAGCAACTCAGAAAGTTGAGTTATTGGGTAATGACAGTGAAAAAATTTGTTTCGATATCGGCGTGAAAAAGTCATTTTACAGCCATGGAGAAGAAGACAGGATATGTCGCCATTTTCAGGGGCAGCCGCCCATAAGCATACCCGCAACGACCGCGATAAATCAAGGGTTAAAAGACGGCGGCGCGGTAGACAGGGGGCCGCCTTGTTTCCTTTTGCTTTTAATGCAGCCATTGTTAAAGTATATTCATTCACGCGGGAACAATGAAAAATGAGAGTTCGGCATCAGGGGACTTTTATTTATACTTATTACATTTTACATTCGACGAGGAGAAAAAAATGTCAAATTCGTGTAAAAGCCATACCTGTGGCAGCAAGGAAGAATCCTGCGGTTTTAAGGATGCGGCGATTGCCAAACAGGAGACGGCAATCAAGTCATCCCTAGGCAAAATCAAGAGAAAAATATTGGTTATGAGCGGCAAGGGCGGGGTCGGCAAAAGTACGGTCGCGGTCAATTTGGCGCTGGGTCTGGCTAATAAGGGTTATAAAGTGGGCCTGATGGACGTGGATCTGCACGGGCCGGACATCTGTAGAATGTTGAACCTGACTGCGAAATTGCAAGACCAGGAAAAGGGGGGAGGCCTTGTTCCCCCCATGCGCTATAATGAGCAACTTAAGGCTATCTCCCTGGAATATATGATGAAAAACAGGGATGATGCCATAATATGGCGGGGGCCGTTGAAGATTCAGGCAATTCGGCAGTTTATCGGGGATATTGATTGGGGCGAGTTGGATTACCTGGTAATCGATGCCCCTCCCGGCACCGGCGACGAGCCGCTTTCCGTGGCGCAGACAATCAAGGATGTCAATGCGTTGATTGTTACCACTCCCCAGGATGTGGCCCTTGCCGATGTCCGCAAGTCCATAAACTTTTGTCGTCTTGTCCAGATAGAAGTCGTGGGCGTGGTAGAAAACATGAGCGGCTTTGTCTGTCCGCACTGCCAAAACACGATAAATATCTTTAAAACCGGCGGCGGCGAAAAGATCGCGCTTGAGTATAATCTGCCCTTTCTGGGCCGGGTGCCGATGGATCCCCAGGTGGTCATGGCCGGCGATAACGGCAGGCCTTATCTGAGTTCCGCCGAACAGAGCGCGGCAACGCAGGCCTTTGCAAGCGTGGTGACCAATGTTGAAAAGGGCTTGCCGGTAAAGACCATAGCCCCGGCACAAACCGGCTGTGGATGTGCCGGCGGCGGCTGTTCTCCAGGCTCGTGTGATTGTTGACAGGCAGGGATTTCGTCAAATTCTGCCTTATATTTTGATGGACTCGTAACAAATATGATGGATCTGTAAAAGGAACGGGAATAATGATTGTTGAACAGATGACGGTAGGCACGATGGGTGTCTGTTGTTACATTGTGGCGTGCGAAGAAACACGGCAGGGTCTTATCATAGACCCGGGCGGCAACGAAGATGATATTCTGGCCTTATGTGAGCGCGAAAAGATTAACGTGCAATATATTGTCGATACCCACGGCCATCCTGATCATATCTGCGGTAACGCGAAAATAAAGGCTGCCACTGATGCCTTGATTGTTATGCATGCCGAAGAGGCCGCTTTTATTGCACGGCCGGAAATAGAGCAATTTTTTGCCGCGCTCGGTCTGCCGTCCTCCCCTCCCGCTGATGTACTGGTGCGCGATGGTGACACGGTGACGGCCGGCAAGGTCTGCCTTGAGGTAATTCATACCCCCGGGCACACGCCCGGCGGCATTTGTTTGTATGGCAAGCCTAATTTATTTGCCGGTGATACTCTGTTTGCCGGCGGCGTCGGCCGCACCGATTTTCCCGGCGGCGATGCCCGCCTGCTGCGGCGCTCCCTTACGGAACGCCTGCTGACCTTGCCGGATGAGACCATCGTCTGGCCGGGCCATGGTTATGGCGGCGACCGTTCCACCATAGGGTCCGAGCGGCGGACCAATCCCTTCCTGCGGGGCGGGTGGTAGGATATGCGCGAGGTTATTCTCGGCACCGCCGGCCATGTCGATCATGGTAAAACCAGTTTGATCCGGGCATTGACCGGCATCGAAACCGATCGGCTTAAAGAAGAAAAAGCGCGAGGTATCACCATTGAACTGGGATTCGCCTTTATCGATCTGCCATGCGGACATCGTTTAGGGATTGTCGATGTCCCCGGCCATGAGCGCTTTGTAAAGAATATGGTGGCCGGCGCCGCCGGTATGGATCTGGTCGCCTTCGTCATTGCGGCGGATGAGGGCATCATGCCGCAGACCATGGAGCATTATGAAATCTGCCGGCTGCTGGGCCTTAAAAAAGGCCTGATCGTTATTACCAAAAAAGACATGGTGGAGCCGGACTGGCTCGACCTGGTGCAAGAGGAAGTGCGGGAATTTTTTGCCGATACTTTTTTGGCGACCGCGCCCATGGTGATCGTCTCTTCCACCACCGGCGAAGGGATCGAGGACGTGAAGACGGAACTCGACAAACTTGTCGCCGCCGCCACGTTTACCGAAGCGCATGGGCCCTTCCGGCTGCCGGTTGACAGGGTTTTCACCATGAAGGGCTTCGGGGCCGTGGTGACGGGAACGTCCATCTCCGGGCGCATCAGGGTCGGCGATGATATAGTCCTCTATCCCCGTCGGCTGGCCGGTAAGATTCGGGGAATTCAGGTTCATGCCAAAAGTGTGGAGGATGTGGAGGCGGGTCATCGCACCGCTATTAATATTCAAGGGATCGATAAGGAGATGATTACGCGCGGCAGCATCGTGGCGACGCCGGATTGTCTACAGCCGTCCTACCTGCTGGATGCCGATTTTATTTATGTCGGGGCCAACAAAAAAACCTTAAAAAACCGGACAAGGGTGCGTTTTCATATGGGTACGGCTGAGATCCCGGGTAGAATAGTCCTGCTGGAAGATGAGGAATTGCTGCCGGGCACAACCGCCAATGTTCAGCTGCTGCTTGAAGAGCCTGTTGCCGTGTGGCCCGGCGACCGCTATGTGGTGCGGAGTTATTCGCCGGTAACCACTATCGGCGGCGGCGGCATAATGAATAACGTGCCGCGGAAAAGAAGGCGTTTCAAGGTGCGCAATAAAGAGCTTTTTCAGGTTTACCACAATGGTTCGCCGGCGGATCTGGTTATGCAGCATCTGCGGGAAAGCGGTTTTGCCGGCCTGACCTTTAATAAGCTTGCCGTGCGAACGGCATTGTTCGGCAACCGTCTTAAAAAGGTACTAAACGGCCCTTTGTCGGCACGTAAAATTTTGGTAATCGAATCAGACCGGCAGCGTATGCTCGACGCCGGGACGTATCGTAGGCTGGAGGAGAGGACTAAAGATGTTATCGCGGTCTATCATAAGGAAAACCCCTTGCGGCCCGGCTTGGCGAAAGAGGAGTTACGCTCCCGGCTCTACAGAAATCTTGACCAGCGCCTCTTTCAATTCATATTGAATAATTTACTAAAACAGGGAACGCTCGTGCAGGAGCAGGCCCTTATCCGGTTGAACACCCATCGGGTGGCGCTGAAGGACAACGAAAAGTCTCTTCATCAGGAGATGGAGGATTTCTATAAAAAAGCCGGGCTTGCCGTGCCTACCCTCAAAGAGCTACAGGCAAAATTTGCCGGCCATCCCCAGACCATGGTGCGGGATGTCCTTGATGTTCTGGGGCGGGAAAACAGGCTGATCAGGGTGAATGAATATCTTTATTTCCATGCCGACGCGTTGGCGGAACTGGAGAAAAAGGTGGTCGAATTTATAAAAAAAGAGGGGGAGATCGACGCCCCGCGCTTTAAGGCGATGACCGGCTTGACACGGAAATATTCCATCCCGCTGCTTGAATATTTTGACAAAATTAAGATCACGATCCGGGTAGGGGATAAAAGGATCCTTCGTTAATCTACGGCGAAAAAAGCTGGAGGTACACAAATAAGCAGAGTTGTCGGTAATATCACGGGCTTGAAAAAAGCGCAGCTTAAACGGCTTGATCGTCTGGCCGGTCGGCGGGTGCCGGCTGAGTTGATAATCAGTCCGGAATTGGCCAGGGCTCTTTGCGAGATATCATCCGAAATCGGGCGTCAGGTCGGGGTGCTGATCGAGCGTTCCGGCAAGGTGATGTCGCTGATTGTCGGGGACAGCAAAGAGATCGTAATTCCGGCCATGGCCGGGATCAGATCGTCCGGCGGCCGTCTGAAGGGCGTGCGCTGTGTACACACGCACCTGGCGGGTGAGGACATAAGCGAGGATGATCTCATGGATCTTCTTTTCCTGCGCCTTGATCTTATGGCCGTAATCAAGACACAGGCCGACGGTCTGCCGGAACGACTCTATGCCGTACATCTTGTCCCCACCCCGGTGGCGGAGAAAAACTGGTTTTTTTTGCCGCCGATCGTCCCCAGCCGGCAGTCCCATTCTTTTATTGAACTGGTGACCGCCCTGGAGGATGAGTTTTCGCGGCAGCGGCCGGTTAGAACTGTTGACAAAGACCGGGACCGGGCCATCCTTATCAGTGTGACGACCGCCTCTAAGGCACAGGCCCGGCAGGCTGTCAAGGAATCCATGGATGAGTTGGCGGAGTTGGCCCGCTCGGATGATATAGCCGTGCTTGACATGGTTATGCAAAGGCGGCAGCGGATCAATCCTAAATGGCTCCTCGGCAAAGGCAAGCTTGCCGAGATCATGCTGGCGGCCTTGCGTTATAATGCCAACCTGCTCATCTTTGACGGAGACCTGAACCCCTCTCAGGTTAGTTCCATCACCGACCATACGGATTTACGGGTTATTGACCGGACCCAGCTGATTTTAGACATTTTTGCCCGCCGGGCGTTGAGCCGGGAGGGCAAGCTGCAGATCGAGATGGCGCAGCTCAAATATATGCTGCCGCGTCTTTCCAGGCGGGACGACGCCTTATCCCGGCTGACCGGCGGCATCGGCGCCAGGGGGCCCGGCGAAACAAGGTTGGAGGTGGATCGCCGTCGCATTAATGACCGTATTAACAAGATCGCCAAACAATTAAAGGCTGTGAGTCGGGAAAGACAGCATCGTCGCGCCAAACGACGCAAAAAAGAGGTGCCGGTCATTTCACTGGTCGGCTATACAAATGCCGGCAAATCAACCTTGCTGAACACCCTCACCAACAGTCAAATCACGGCCGAGGATAAACTTTTTGCCACCCTTGATCCTACCAGCCGGCGGCTGCGGTTTCCGCAGGATATTGAGGTGATTATCACGGATACGGTCGGTTTTATCCGTAATCTGCCGGGTGAACTGCTGCAAGCCTTCAAGGCGACCCTTGAAGAATTACATGAAGCGGATCTGCTGGTTCACGTTATCGATATCAGCAATCCCCGGTTTCGTGACCAGATTGAAGTTGTGGAAAATTTGTTGCGGGAGTTGCAACTTGAGAAGATTCCCATGTTGCGCGTCTTCAACAAAAATGACCGGGCTGCCGCCGTTTTTGTTGAAAGCGAAAGCCGAAGCTATGGGGCCGTGGCGTTGTGCGCTCTCGATTCCGACACCTTTGGACCGTTTCTTGAGAGGGCGCAAGTATTAATATCCCGGCTCAAAATACATCAACCGCCGACCGAGATGGGGGTTAATCATAGATGATGCAGGTATAATTGGCCAGCAGGTCCTCGGTTTCGGCGTCCAGTTGATCGGCAACCTCGTGAATCTGATATTTATGCCGGCAGGCCTTGCATTTTAAGCGCACCCGCCGGCATCTTCGCAATATCTCCAGCCGCCCGCCGCATTTTTTGCATTTCATAATTTTAAAAGCAACACCAGATTATTGCAACAATTCGTCTTTGGTAAAAATTGACTGTAGACGGTATCCTTTTGCGGCCAGGGCGGCGCCGCCGCCCTCTTGCCTGTCGACCACCGCCGACACCAGGCCGATTTTCAGGCCCCGGGCCTCAACACGCTCAATAACCTTCAGCAAGGTGCCGCCGGTGGTAACCACATCTTCCAGCAGGGCAACTGTTGCCCCTGCCGGCAGATTGTTGAAACCCTCGATATAGTTTTCGGTGCCGTGTCCCTTTGCCTTTTTTCTGATAATAAAGGCGGGAATAGGGTCTTTTTCAAGATAACTGATGATGGAGACCGCGGTTACCAAGGGGTCGGCGCCGAGCGTCATTCCCCCTACCCCGTCGATCTTGTCCGGCTGCCGCCGGATTAGTTCAAAGAGCAGTTTGCCGCACAGGTATGCGCCTTCCGCGGAAAGGGTGGTCTGTTTGCCGTCGAAATAAAAATTTGATTCCCTGCCGGATGAAAGTGTGAACTCGCCCTTGCGGTATGACTTCTCCAGGAGCAGTTCCTTCAGCCGTTGTTTAAAATCCATAAGTCGTGTTCCTTAAAAGTTGATGGACCCGTAACAAATCGCACGAGCTTCTCATTTTTGAGTGTTGTTATATAGCTGACAAAGTCAGCCTGTCATCCAAAAAACGAAAAAAACAAAGATACTAATTTTTTCCGCCGGCGAAAAGAAAAAACTCGCTATCTATCCATCCCTTTAGTAAATTTACGCCATCCTGTTTTACTCTTTTTTCCTTTTCAAAAATAAAACTTCAAAGGGCCTCTGGTATGTGCGGGATAGTCGGATACACCGGTTCAAAAAGAGTTGTACCTGTTTTGCTGGAAGGGCTTCGGCGTCTTGAATACCGGGGCTATGATTCCGCCGGCATCGTTTATTATCAGGACGGGCGGCTGGTTAAACATCGGGCCGAAGGCAAGCTGGCCGTTTTAGAGGAAGAGGTGGGCGGCGACCTCGGCGTTGACAGCCATGTCGGTCTTGGTCATACCCGCTGGGCTACCCACGGCGCCCCGACTGTCAACAATGCGCATCCTCACAGTGACTGTTCCGGCGAACTGGTGGTGGTACACAATGGTATCATTGAAAATTATCAAGCCCTTAAAGAACAACTTTTAAAAGAAGGACACGTTTTCAAATCAGAGACCGATACGGAAGTTCTCGCGCATCTGGTTGAGAAATATCTTGAAAACGACCTGGCAATGGCCGTTCGGCACGCAATGCTGAAAGTGGAAGGCTCCTATGCCCTGGGCGTGATGTGGACGGGTCAACCTGATCTTTTAGTGGCGGTCCGCAATCAGAGTCCGCTGGTGCTGGGTATTCGGGAAGGCGCCCCGCATGACAGCGGCGGCGCGCTGCTGGCCTCCGATATTCCGGCCCTTTTGCCATACACCAATAAGGTGATTTTTCTGGATGACCGGGAATTAGCCATCCTGACGCCGGGGCATTGGGAAGTTCAGGCGCTTGCTTCCGCGAATAAGGTGAAAAAGGCGGTTTCGACTATAAATTGGGATGCCGGTATGGCGGAAAAAGCCGGCTATAAGCATTTTATGCTCAAGGAGATTTTTGAACAGCCCCAGGCGATTTTAAGTACCGTGCGCGGTAGAATAGAGCCGGCCGGCGGCAGTATCCTGCTTGACGAGATCGGCTTAACCGCCAAGGAAATCAGGGAGATGGAGCGGATTGCGCTGGTCGCCTGCGGAACCTCTTGGCATGCCGCTCTGGTGGCGAAATACTGGCTTGAGCAGATGGTCGGCATCCCCGTGGAAGTCGATATTGCCTCGGAATTCCGCTATCGCCGTCTGCTGCTCAACAGAAAGGTCTTGACGGTTTCAATCTCGCAGTCCGGTGAAACCGCTGACACACTTGCCGGCATTCGTCTAGCCGCGGCCCTGGGTTCCAAGGTGATAACCATTTGTAATGTGGTCGGCAGCACCATGACCCGCGAGGCGCAAGGCATCGTTTATACCCATGCCGGCCCGGAGATCGGCGTTGCCTCCACCAAGGCTTTTACCTGCCAGCTGGCCGCCCTTTTTCTTTTTACTCTTTATCTCGCCGAGGTGCGGCAGACCCTGTCCCCGATCGAGCGGCAACAAAAAAGCCGGGCTCTCGTCGAGCTGCCCGCCTTGCTGGAAGAGGAGTTGCCGCTGCTGCAGCAAAAAATTAAGGCAGTGGCGGAAATGTTTTACGACAGCCAGGATTTTCTTTTCATCGGCCGCGGCTTGAATTTTCCTATCGCCCTGGAAGGCGCTTTGAAGCTTAAGGAAATTTCCTATATCCATGCCGAGGGCTATGCCGCCGGCGAGTTGAAACATGGGCCCATCGCCTTGATTGATAAGGATATGCCCGTGCTGGCCCTGACCCCGCAGGATGCCGTCTACCGCAAGACTATTTCGAATGTTGAGGAAATAAAGGCCAGGCAGGGCCGGCTGGTTCTGATCGGCACCAGGGGAGATCGGCAATTGGCCAAAATTGCCGATAGCGTTCTTTATCTACCGGCAATCATGGAAGAACTGAATCCAATTCTTTATACTCTGCCGGCGCAGCTCCTTGCCTATGAAATTGCCGTCCGACGCGGCTGTGATGTGGATCAACCCCGTAATCTGGCTAAAAGCGTGACGGTGGAGTAGCTTGTAAATAGTTCTTCGATTGTAACTATTCAGCTGCACCCCATCTTCGTCCGTTTTGCCCTCCTCACGTACA
>CAYWUR010000067.1:0-8544 GCA_964460745.1 uncultured Desulfobulbia bacterium
CGTACAGGGAGTACGCATCGGAGATCGAAACGAACGAACCTGGGGCACATCTGAATAGTTACGAATAAGTATATGTGAATAATCGGGAGAACCAGCAATGGAGAAGGCATTACAGGCTCATTTTAAAAAAAAGCTTGAAGATATGAGCCGGCAGATTTTGAGTGAAGCGGAAAAGACCCTTTCGGAAATGACCGGTCATAATGATACATATCCGGATCCGAATGATCGGGCCAGTGTTGAGTCTGATCGAAGTTTCGAATTGCGTATCCGCGATCGGGAAAGGAAATTGCTTTCGAAGATCAGTGCCGCCGTCGAGCGTATTGAAGGCGGCACGTATGGGATATGTGAGGAATGTGAGGAGGAGATCGGTATGGAGAGATTGGAAGCGAGACCGGTTACGACCTTGTGTGTCAGTTGCAAAACTGCACAGGAACAGTATGAAAAAGAGCATGGTATGTAGTTGAGAGAAAAATATGCCTGAATTAAGAAGAGATCCCATCCTGGGTCGTTGGATTATTATCGCCAAGGAACGCAGCAGACGCCCCGGTGACTTTATTGTTGAGAAAAGTGTGGCCAAGGGAGGTTTTTGTCCCTTGTGTCCCGGCAACGAAAATACAACCCCGTCTGAGGTGCTGGCCTATGGCCGGCCGTCATCCAGCCCCGTCAACGGTCCCGGCTGGGAGTTGCGGGTTGTTCCCAATAAATATCCCGCCCTGGTAATCGAGGGTGATCTGGACAAGGAAGGCGAAGGGCTCTATGATAAAATGAACGGCATAGGCGCACATGAAGTGATTATCGAGAGCCCTAAACACAGCGAATCGTTTACTGATTTGCCGCCTGATCGTATGGTGCGGGTTTTCTGGGCATTCCGTGACCGCATTATAGATCTGGGCCGTGATCCCCGCCTCCGCTATGTGATGGTTTTTAAAAATAACGGCCTGGCAGCCGGGGCATCCTTGGAGCATTCGCACTCGCAGCTTGTCGCTTTGCCGATTCTGCCCCGTATGGTCGTGTCGGAATTGGCCGGTAGTCTTTCTTACTATAAGTACAAGGAACGATGTGTTTATTGTGACATTATCCGTCAGGAATTAAAACAGGATACACGCATAGTTTGCCAGAACGATCTGTTTGTGACCCTGGCGCCTTTTGCGCCCCGCTCACCTTTTGAGATGTGGATTTTGCCTAAAAAACATTCATCTCGTTATATCTCCGCGGATGAACATATCCTAAAGGCGCTGGCGGAGATTTTTTCGGAAAGCCTGCGGCGGCTTGATGCCTGTATTCCGGATGTGCCATACAACTTTGTATTGCATACCTCGCCGCTTCGTTCCGAACCGCTTGAGCATTTTCACTGGCATTTTGAAATAGTCCCTAAATTGACCAGCATTGCCGGTTTTGAATGGGGATCAGGTTTTTATATAAATCCCACGCCGCCGGAAGATGCCGCCGGATTTTTAAGGGAAGCGCTTCCTTAGCCGACAATCTGTCGGCCAGGGACTAACCTACACCGAAGCAACGCAGTTTTACGTGAGGATCTGCCATGAAAAAAATTTTACTCGTTGATGATGAAGAGGGGATTCATCTGCTTTACCGAGAAGAATTGGAAGATGAGGGTTATGAGGTACACTCCGCTTTTAACGGTGAAGAGGCGCTGGAAAAGTTCAAGGCCGTTTCCCCCGATCTGGTTATTCTTGACATAAACATGCCGGGCATGAACGGAATTGAAGTCCTTCGGCAGTTGAAAGAGATATCTCCCGCCCTGCCCGTGATTCTCAGCTCCGCGTATCATGAGTATAAGCAGGATTTAGGGTCGTGGGCCTCGGATGAATACATAGTGAAATCAGCGGATCTGGAAGACCTGAAGGCTGCGGTTAAGCGTTACCTGTAATTACCGTTTCCCTCCCGCGCATCAGTCCAGCCTGTCGTTAAGTGGTCGGGTACGAATCCGTCCACGATCAGGGCTTTCAACATACTACCTGAAAGTATAGTCGACCGTCCTGCACGCAAAGCACCCCAAGACTTCAATTTAACGTAACTTCCTGATCATTAACAGAGTACCAGTACCACGCATTTCTCTTTGTCATGAAGGATATCCAGAGCCAGCGCGATCACCGGCGGATCAACATAAAAAAGGTGGGAGTCAAGACTATTTCCTATCCTGTTACGGTACTGGATAAAGCTAAAAGAGTGCAACGAACCGTGGCCAAGGTCAATATGTATGTCAACCTGCCCCACCGGTTCAAGGGCACTCATATGAGTCGCTTTATAGAGATATTGAACCGTTTTCACGGCGCTTTTGACCTCAAGAGTTTTCATCTGATTCTGGAAGAAATGAAATTGCGACTTGAGGCCCAGGCCGCGCATATGGAGATAGAATTTCCCTATTTTCTCAGAAAGGCGCCCAGTTGCGCCAATGCGGTCGGCATAGTTGAATATAAATGCAAGATGCATGGCGTGTTGGACAGGGAAAGCGACCTGACCGTGGAGGTAGAGGTGCCCATATCGCCGCCGCTCCCGGATCAGTTTAATGAAGAGCTGCCACGATCCTTGGGCCACTGGGGGGTTGCCAGGGTCTGTCTCCGTTTGCGTCATTTTATCTGGATAGAGGACTTGATTCAAATGGTCGAAGATGTTATCGCGCATATCCACCGGGGCGTTCCGAATTCCGGCCGGTCGCTGTATCGTTCGCGGTCGGAAGATGGCCGCCCGCCGGCCGCCATGCCCTCGGTGGAAAAGATAGCCAAGGCTCTGGGCAGAGTCTTGGCCGATCATGCGGAAGATATATGTTGGTTTAATGTTATGGTAGAAAATCTGGCGGAAGGGTACAGTACATTCGCGACATTGGAGTGGCCTGAAGTCAGGAGTGATATGAATGAATCTCAGCCGATTGCCGTTACGAGGTAATTGATAAACCGAAGAAATGCAATGATACGGAACGAATTATTATTAGAAATCGGCACCGAGGAGTTACCGGTTGCTTTTGTTGCACCGGCTCTGGAGCATCTTAAAAAGAATATGGCCGCCGGATTAAGCGAGCTCGGCTTGGCCTGCGGAGAACCGCGCGTGGCCGCCACCCCTCGCCGGTTGGTTATTCGTATTCCTGATCTGGTGGAGTGTCAGCCGGATCGTCGGCAGGAGATTTTGGGGCCGTCCAGAATGGCGGCCTTTGATGCCGATAATAATCCCACCAAGGCGGCCCTGGGGTTCGCGAAATCCAAAGGCGCGGCGGTCGATGATTTGAAAATCGTCAACACCCCCAAGGGTGAATATATGATGTTGATCAAGGAGCAGAAGGGGGAGATGACCGAGAAATTGTTATCCTCCCTGTTGCCCAAGCTGATTCTTGATCTGTCTTTTCCAAAAGCCATGCGGTGGGGCAGCAGTCGTATATCCTTTGCGCGACCTATCCATTGGCTTCTCGCCCTTTATAACGGCAAGGTTGTGCCGTTTGAGATCGGCGGAATCGTCAGCGGTTCAACAACCAGAGGGCATCGGTTCATGGCGCCGCATTCCTTGGAGGTTATGGGTTTCGACCATTATCTGGAAGTGTTGCGCCAGGCCCATGTCCTTGTTGATATCGCGACACGCCGGCAGGCGGTTATGGAGGAAATCAATGCGGCGGTCACCGATATGTGCGAGACGGATGGCGGCCGGGTCAAAGCGGATGAAGTCCTGGTTGAGACGGTGTGCAATCTGGTTGAATTTCCGCACGGCGTCTGCGGCGTCTTTGATGAGCGCTTTCTGGCTTTGCCTGATGCTGTTTTAATAACAGCGATGCGGGAACATCAGAAATATTTCCCGGTGACTGATGCGGATGGTAAGCTTCTTCCCTATTTTGTTGCGGTTAACAACACCGCTGTTAAGGATAAGCGGCTGGCGGCGGCAGGGCATCAGCGCGTATTAAGGGCCCGGCTTGAAGATGCGCTTTTCTTTTTTAAGGAAGATCAGACGCGGCCCCTGGCGGATCGCGTCGCTGATCTTGGGGGGCTTGTCTTTCAGAACCGACTCGGCACCATGTTGGAAAAGAGTGAAAGGATAACGCGGCTGGCCGGCCTGTTGGCCGGGAATGTGGCGCCTGATTCTGTTTCGGCAACCGAACGGGCGGCTTTTCTGGCCAAAGCCGACTTGCTGACCGCCATGGTTAAGGAATTTCCTACTCTCCAGGGAATAATGGGCAGAGATTACGCCCTGTTGGATGGTGAAAAGAACGAGGTTGCCACCGCCATACTGGAGCACTATATGCCGGTCCGGGCCGGCGCCGAACTGCCGGTGGGAATTCCCGGCGCCCTCGTCGGTCTGGCCGACAGAATGGATACCATTGCCGGCTGTTTCGGCATTGAGCAGATTCCTACCGGCGCCTCTGACCCCTATGGTCTCCGCCGGCTGGCGCTTGGACTGCTGCATATTATTGAAAAACACGCTTTTGAACTTTCCCTGACGGATCTCTGCCGACATGCTCTGACACTGTATGGTGATAAGTTGACGGCCGACACGGAAAACGCCTGCCGAAATATTATGGATTTTATTAAGGGACGCTTTGTGAATGACCTGATCTCCCGTGGACTTCCAGGCGAGGCGGTAGAGGCGGTGACAACGGTTTCCTTTGATGATGTGATGGATTGTCGGATTCGGATCGCCGCCCTGGCAGCCATAAGTAAGCAGCCCAACTTTACCATGCTGGCCGGCGCCTTTAAACGCATTATGAATATCATTGGCGATAACCGGGAAGTTGATGTTGATGAGGCTCTTTTGCATGAGGCGGCGGAAAGAAAGCTGTACGACGCCTTTATGTCTGTAAATAACGAGGCGCAAACGCGTCTTTTGCAAAGGGAATATGACCGGGCGCTTGATGTTATCCTGCGGATGAAAGAGCCGGTCGATACCTTTTTTGATGATGTGATGGTTATGAGCGACGATCCGGCCTTGCGGAAAAACCGGCTTAATCTGTTGGCCGCCATAGCACAGCTTTTTTTAAGGATAGGCGATTTTTCAAAAATGTACGCGGTTGCGACACGGTAACTTTATAAAAAGTGACGTATTCGTAAAAAGTAATTGTTCAAAAAAAAAGGCTGCTCTTATCGAGCAGCCTTTTTTTGTAATTATCATGTCAGAGTCAGCTTAACAACCCTCTATTCTTTTTTTCTTCTTTTTGATGTGGCAGCCGCTGCATTTGGTGGGGGCGTTTTTGCCTTCTTTTTTCATCTTCTTATGACAGCCCTTGCATCTGGTGTGGGCCGCGCCCTTGAGGCCTTTGAGTTTCCCTTTCATGGAATCATGGCACGTTTCGCATTTTTGGATTTTCATGCCTTCCGTATAAGCCTGCTGTTTGCCATCCGGGCCTTTGGTGTGATGACATGTGGCGCATTTAAACATGTCCTGATGTTTCTTGTGTGAGAAGTGGGCGGGCTTTTTGGCCCGGGCTGTCTTTAGAATCATATTCGCCGGGCCGGTATTCTTTGCGAAACAGAGACCGGTTGTCGCTACCAGGCTGAAAAGAAAAGCAAAAGCAGCACCGAAAATTACGAATTTTTTATTCATTTTTTTCTCCTTTGTTGATTGTTACAATGTTGATTGTAATAATAATAAACCAAGCACATTAAAGTACTTAAAACACGAAAACAGGATAGCCTTTTATTCCTTCCATGACAATTTGTCAAGGAAATAGCACGAGAATATAAAGAGAAGTTTCCTGCCCGGCAAAATTATTTTTTTTGGCTGAAATTTTCATAGATATTCAGGCTCTTTAGTATAAGCAGGGCCGTGTGGAGTTGAAAATCTTTTTCCTGCGCTTCTTTTTCACGGTCGACTACTTTGCCCTTATCCCCGTTTTTGTGGTCGGCGTTGCCTTTCTCCGGTAGGACATCTTGTGCGGAATTGTTGTCACTGTTCCGTAACTTATCAGCTTTATTGTCCTCGTTTTCGAAGTGATGTTTGAGGTCTTTTTCGCGCAGGAATTTATGTGCATTTGTTTTGCCGCCTTTTTCATTATCGATCAAAAGCCGGGAGGGAACCGGGATGTCGGGGGTAACACCCGTGGCTTGAATGGAGGTGCCGCTGGGCGTATAGTATCTGGCGGTGGTCAGCCGCAGACCGGCGCCGTCGTTCATGGGGATAATCGTTTGCACTGAACCCTTGCCAAAGGTCTGCGCCCCTAGAATAAGCGCTCTTTTGTTGTCTTTTAGAGCGCCGGCCACGATTTCCGAGGCGCTGGCTGTTCCTTCATTGACCAGAACGATTATGTTGAAATGGTAAGCGCCGCCGCTGCCGTGCGCCTGGAATTTCATGTTTTGATCGGCCAGACGGCCTTTGGTGGAAACAATCACGCCTTTATCAAGAAAGACATCGGCAACCTTGACCGACTGGTCTAATAATCCGCCGGGATTGTTGCGAAGATCAAGGAGCAGTCCTTTAATCTTCCGGTCGGCGGTCATTTCCTTTAAGGCTTTTTTGAGATCCCTGGTGGTGTTGGCCTGGAAATTTGTAATTCTGATATAACCGTAACCCGGTTCAATAATTTTTGATTTGACGCTCTGCAGAGGGATTACATCTCTGACGATGGTAAATTTTTTAGGTTCGGTCCAGCCTTTCCGGTGGACGGTTATATTCACCTTGCTGCCTTTCCGGCCTCTTAATTTTTTGACGGCTTCCATCAGGGAAAGATCCACGGTCGACTCATTTTCGATCTTGATGATTTTGTCGCCGGCTTTCAGCCCCTGCTTGAAGGCCGGTGTGCCCTCAATGGGAGAAACGACGGTTAACATATTGTCTTTAATAGTGATTTCAATGCCGATACCGCTGAAGCTGCCCTTGGTCTCGACCTGTAATTCCTTGAAATGGTCGGGTTTCAAATAGGACGAATGCGGATCAAGGGTTTCCAGCATACCCTTGATGGCGCCATCCATCAGTTGCTGGGTGTCAACTTCCTCGACATAGTTCTGCTGGATGATGCTTAAAATGTTCGAAAATACCTCAAGACTTTTGTAAGTGTCCTGGGGCTCCGCCGAAATGCCGCGGGAATATTTGCCCACCGTCAGCGCGAGAAGCGGCAGACAGACAATAGTGATAATTGCAATTTTTTTGATAGCGGATATTTTTTTGTGCTGCATGAGGGTCCCTCTAATAGTTTTGCCGAAAGGTTCGGCTGGATGTTCCTTAAAGTTTTAAGTACTCCTTACTTCTCACTTCTTACTTCTCACTTCTTACTTCTCACTTCTTACTCCTTTGAGTTTGGCGTTGTTAAGCCATTGTAAAGGATTTTGGGGTTCAGCGCCGTGCCGGATTTCAAAATGCAGCCCTTCCCCCAGCAGCGCCTTGTTTTCACCCATGACGCCGATAAGTTCTCCGGTGGTCACGACATTGCCTTTTTGTTTTAGAAGTCCGGCCAGTCGGGCGATAACAGAAAAATATTGCCGACCATGATCAATGATGAGCAGATTGCCATAGCCCCGTAAGTAGTCGGCATAAACTACACGGCCGTCATAAACAGCCTTAACCGCCGCCCCCGGTTCGGCCTTGATGTCAATACCGAATAACCCCAGCCGCCCCCCCCCGTAGTTGGTTATCACTTCACCCGGGACCGGCGGGTCGAGTCTGCCTTTTTGGGCGGCAAAGTCTGTGCCGTTGAACTCTTGAACAGTATGGTCCGTCGCCTGTGGCGCCGGCGGCGATGGTTTCCCCCCCAATTCTTCCAGAGTGGAGGACAGGCCGGCCGCGGCGGCTTCAATCTCGGTCAGGGCCTGCTGATATAATTTTTTTTCTGTAGCAACCCTGGTCATCAGCGCCGATTTTTCCCGGCGCGTGGTGGTGAGCTGCTTTTTCTCTTCCGTTATCTGTTCAATAAGACGGGCTAAATGATTTTTCCCGCGAATAAGTTCATCTTTTGCCTGATTGAGTTCGGTAAGTTTTGCCTGCCAGGCGGCAATGATGTTTTGATCAGACTGGAGCATGAGGTGGTAATATTCTTCGAAATTGAGGAGATCGGGCAGCGAATGGGCCGCAAAGAATTCATCCAGTATACTGATGGAACCGGATTGATAATATGCTGTCAGCCTTTTTTGGACATGCGTCTTGAAATGCTCCTTTTCTGCAATGACCCGGTTGATATCAACCTGTTCGTCATGGATCATCTGTTCTCGCCGGGCTAATTTTTTTTTAAGGTCGGCGAGTTTTTGCTGACGGGTCTGCAGGCGGCGGTCGATTTTTTCAAGTTCGGCCAGGAGACTGTGTGCCTTTTTTCGGGAACGGACAATTCTGATTTTTTGTATTTTTATGCCTTGTTGCAGGCGGCGAATTTTTTTTCGCGGATCATATCCCGTATGGCCGGCATTGCCCGGCCGCCGGCTGTTAATGTGATGGGTAGATTGCTCCGCCCGTCCGGAGGCGGGAGATATGGCCAGGCCGGCAAGGGCCGGCAAGGCGAGGAAAAGTCCAACAACTAAAGCCCGGCCCATGGCTTGTCTGCGCGGGTATGGACGGTAAGTTCGAGACGGGGGGGGGGTCATATTAGATACGCATGTACCTCCGGATTGATGCGAGACTGCCGCA
>CAYWUR010000068.1:0-8494 GCA_964460745.1 uncultured Desulfobulbia bacterium
AAAGTTACGGTTACGAGTTTAGGGTAATTTGTTGCCTTTGCTGAATAGTTACAAATAAATAAAAATTGCCGGAAGGGCAGAAAAAACGCCCCACGGATTGCAGTGCTTCCGCGGGGCGTTTTTTTATCTCTGGATCCGTGTCAGTATTTTAATCCGACCCTATCTCTTACCAGCGCCAGGGTAGCGGCGGCTTTCTCCCGCGCTTTTTGCGCGCCGGTCGCCAGCACGTCCTTAAGGTAGCCCGGGTCGTTAAGGAGTTGTTGCCGTTTTGCCCCGGCCTCCTTGAAGTAGTCGCGGATTAATTCCACTAATTCCTGCTTGATGTAGCCGTAGGCCGCGCCTCCTTCCACATAGAGGCGATGGATTTCCTGCAATCGGTCGGCCGGCGCGAATAATTTATAGATATTGAATAGATTGCATTTTTCCGGGTCTTTGGGAGCATCCACCGGGGTGGAGTCGGTCGCGATGGACATTACTCGCTTTTTAAGACTTTTTTCGTCCAGGAAAATGCCGATCGTGTTGCCGTATGATTTTGACATTTTCTGTCCGTCGAGACCCGGCACGGTAGCCACCTGGTTGTCGATGACCGGTTCTGGAACGGTAAAGGTCTCGCCAAAGGCGTTATTAAATCTCTGGGCAATGTCTCTTGCCACTTCGAGGTGCTGTTTCTGGTCCTTGCCGACCGGCACCCTGTCGGCCTGATACAGAAGAATGTCGGCCGTCATTAAAACCGGGTAGGAGAACAGTCCGTGGCTGGGCGCGACGCCCTTGGCAATTTTATCCTTATAGGAGTGGCAGCGTTCCAGAAGACCCATGGGCGCCAGGGTTGATAATATCCAGGTCAGTTCGGTGACCTCGGGAACATCGCCCTGGACCCAGAAGATACATCGATCTGGGTCCAGGCCCAAGGCCATAAAATCCGCTGCCGCCTCCAGGGTCCCCTGGGCGAGACGCTTCTGATCATGAACGGTGGTCAGGGCGTGCAGATTAACGATAAAGACATACAGCTCCTCTGCCATATTGCGAATAATCGGCTGCATCATGCCGAAATAATTGCCAATGTGTAACTGGCCGGAGGGCTGTATGCCTGAAAGGATTTTCATACTTACCTTCCGCTTATTTCACTTCTTCAAAATCGGCGTCCACGACATCATCATCCTTTTTCTCTTCACCGCCGCCGGCACCGCCTTCGCCCCCTTCGGTTCCGGCGCCGGACTCGCCGCCGGGCTGTTCCTTGGCGGCCTGCGAGTACATGATTTCCGCCAGCTTATGGGATGCCTGGGTCAGCGCTTCGATTCCCTTCTTAATGGCCTCGGTATCGCTACCCTCCATGATTTTCTTGAGGCTTTCGATTTCGCGCTCAACATTGGCCTTGGTCTCGCCATCCACCTTGTCGCCTAAATCTTTTAAACTTTTTCCCGTGGCATAGATAAGAGAATCAGCCTGGTTTTTTGCCTCAACCAACTCTTTGCGGCTTTTGTCTTCACTGGCGTGAACCTCGGCATCCTTTTGCATTTTTTTAATTTCTTCTTCAGACAGACCGCTCGATGCCGTAATCTTGATAGACTGCTCCTTGCCGGTGCCGAGATCCTTGGCGGAAACGTGCAAAATACCGTTGGCATCCAGATCGAATGTTACCTCAACCTGTGGTACCCCCCTTGGCGCCGGCGGGATATCCGTCAACTCGAATCTGCCGATCGTCTTATTGTCGGCTGACATGTCCCGTTCACCCTGGAGGACATGGATGGAAACAGCTGGTTGATTGTCCGCCGCTGTTGAGAAAATCTGGCTCTTTTTTGTAGGAACGGTGGTGTTCTTTTCAATCAATTTGGTAAAAACCCCGCCCAGTGTTTCAATGCCAAGGGAAAGCGGCGTGACATCCAGCAGCAGCACATCTTTGACGTCGCCGCCCAATACGCCGCCCTGGATGGCGGCCCCAACCGCCACAACTTCGTCAGGATTAACGCCTTTGTGGGGCTCCTTGCCAAAAAGTTCCTTGACTTTTTGCTGGACCAGCGGCATGCGGGTCATGCCACCCACTAATATGATTTCATCTATTTCGCCGGCATCAAGACCGGCATCTTTTAAGGCTGTTTTACAGGGGCCTGCTGTTTTTTCCACCAGGTCGCCTACCAGATTTTCCAGCTTTGCCCTGGTCAACTTGATATTCAAGTGCTTGGGGCCGGAGGCGTCGGCCGTAATAAAAGGCAGGTTAATGTTGGTTTCCAGGGTGGTGGATAGTTCCATTTTGGCCTTTTCAGCTTCTTCTTTCAGGCGTTGGAGGGCCATGGTGTCACCACGCAGGTCAATCCCCTGGTCTCTTTTGAATTCATCGGCAAGCCAGTTGACGATCCGCATATCGAAATCTTCACCGCCCAGGAAGGTGTCGCCATTTGTTGACTTCACCTCAAAGACACCTTCGCCGATTTCCAAAATGGATATATCAAAGGTACCGCCGCCCAGATCAAAGACCGCGATTTTTTCCTCGCCTTTCTTGTCCAGGCCATATGCCAGTGACGCGGCAGTCGGTTCATTGATGATCCGCAGGACATTGAGGCCGGCAATACGGCCGGCGTCTTTGGTGGCCTGACGTTGGCTGTCGTTGAAATAGGCGGGCACGGTAACAACGGCGTCCGTCACCTCTTCGCCCAGATATTCTTCGGCGGTCTGTTTCATCTTGGTCAGGATCATGGCCGAGATTTCAGCTGGAGTGTATGTTTTGCCATCGACCTCTACCGCGGCGGCGTTATTTTTGCTTTTGACAATCTTAAAGGGGCTGATTTTGATACTCTTGGCCACCTCCTGGTCCGTATATTTTCGCCCGATTAATCGCTTAATGGCGTATAGAGTCCTGGTAGGGTTTGTCACGGCCTGCCTTTTTGCCACCTGCCCCGCCAGCCGTTCTTTGCTTTCAGAAAATGCTACAACCGATGGCGTGGTCCTGTTGCCTTCCACATTGGCAATTACTTTAGGGTCGCCGCCTTCCATGATGGCGACACATGAGTTTGTCGTTCCTAAATCTATCCCGATTATCTTTCCCATAATTAGATCTCCTTGGTATCTTTACAGCACAGCAGGCTATTATATTGTAACAGTTCACCAAATCATGATGGCGTCGTAACAAGTCCGTCATAATTTACAATGATCACTTTCATGATAATGTCAAGCTTCCGACTTGTTGCCTTTGGCAACGACCACCTTGGCGGCCCTGAGCAGTCGGTCTTTGTAAACGTAACCTTTGACAAACTCCTTCAATACCAGATTATCCGGCATATCATCGCTTTCTTCCGTGGCGATCGCCTCGTGCAGGTTTGGGTCAAAGGGCTTCCCCTCACTCTCAACCGGCGTGACGCCGAATTTTTCCAGCGTTTCAAGTAATCCTTTTCTTGTCAACTCTATGCCATCTAAAAGACTGTCGATTTTGGTAGCCTCCCGGCCTTGCTCCATTGCCCTTTCAAGGTTGTCAATCCCGGGCAGCAATTCTTTCAGAATATGTTCTTCGGCATATCTCAAGTGGACCTCGCGTTCGCGGTCCATCCTTTTTTTATAGTTCTCGAACTCGGCGGCCATTCGCAGCATTTTGTCTTTATTATCAAGATATTGCTGGTTGACTTCTTCCAGCTTTTTGGCAAGGTCGATGTCTTTTTCGACAACTTGTTCTTCGGTATTACGGGCGATGATATCCTCCTGTGTCTGCTTCGCCGAGGGGGGCGATGCCCCTGCATCCTGTTTTCCTGTTCCCGTTTTCGTTTTTTCCATCTCCGTACCCCTTTTTCAGCTAAAAAAATCCGGCAATTGCCGGCCATCCCTGGCTGACGTTGCCGGGCGTTTATACGAGTCCATCAAACAAAATTGATATATGAAATTTGAGAGGAACAATAAGTACGCGTCTTTTCATTGTCAAGGACAAGGGTAATGAAAAGTGCCGGGTAACAGATCTCGGAGTACAAGCGCCCAGGTGGCGTTTCCACCCCTTGTCCGTCAGTGGTCACGGGGTATGGAGATGTCCGTTTACGTGGTGAGATATTGTTTGATGGCGGCAACTATGGTTTCAATAATTCGGATAAATTCCTTTTCGTCCTTCTCCAGCAGGGTAATCCTGAAACCTTGCAGGCTGGTGGCAAATGAGGAAAGGGGCACGACGCACACACCGGTTGCGCCGAGCAAATAATAAACAAACCTTTTGTCGAAGGAAACATTGGGCTGGTTGACCAGTGATTCTATGTGTTCGCGGACCTCTTTGATGTCAATGGGCATGGTCTGGCGGGAATTGAGTATGCCGTCCTCAAAGGCGACGCTCATATAAAAGGCGCCGTTAGGCCTGTTTACCAGAATGCCGGCAACATTTCGCAAAAGGTCGTAGGCAATATTGGAATATTTTTCATACCGCTCGATCCGCTCCTGTAAATACGTTTTGTATTCCGGATGGGTGACAACTCTGGGCATCACCCGTTGCGGCAGCGTGGTGGAACAGACCTCAACCATTTTAGAATTCAATATAGATTTAATATACTTCTCAAACATAGGATCCCGATGGCCGTTATAGACCTCTATCCAGCCGCAACGCGAGCCGGGCCACGGCATTTCCTTGGAGATGCCGTGCATGATAATTGCGGGAACCTCGCCTATGATGTCCGAAAGGGGTAGGGTACGATGCCCATTATATATAATATTGAGATAAACTTCATCGCAGATCACGAACAGGTCGTACCGCCGGGCAAGCTCCACCATGCCTTTCAGGATTTTTATCGGGTATACCGCGCCGGTGGGGTTATCGGGGTTGATAATCAGAATACCAGCCACCGCCGGATTATATTTAATGCGGTTTTCAAGATCGTTAAGGTCGGGATACCAATGATTATAGGGATCGAGTTTATAGGTCACCGGCCGATCGCCGGCGTGAGCCGCCTCGGCGGAAGAATGGGTGGTATAACTTGGCGTCGGCACCACTACCCTTGCCGTTCTCCTTAAAAAACCGAAGACCTTGCTGATCGCATCGCCCAGGCCGTTAAAAAAAATAATGTCGTCCGGCTTGATTTGTGCGCCGCCCCGCTTATTGGTCTGTTCCGCAATAAATTTTCTGGTTTCAAGGACGCCCTGGGTCGGCGAGTAGCCGTAAGTGGAGTCGTCCATCGCGAATTCGGCGACGATTTCCTTCATCCACCGGGGGATTTTTTCGCCCTTTGCTATCGGATCGCCGATGTTTTCCCAGTTGGTTTTGACTCCCAGCTCTTCGAGCTTTTCGCCGACAGCGACGATGTTCCGTATCTCATAAGTGAGTTCCGCGGCGCCTATATGAAGAATATCAGTACGCATTAACTTTGATCCTCTGTTGCAAAAAGTATTATTTTAAAAAAGTATGGACTTGCAAAAAAATCCATCGTTCCTTTTTAAGGACAAACATTTACTAACACGGCAAATAGTCATTAGTCAACCGCCTCAAGAAATCATGCCACCGGTCATCCCGAAGGGCGGCTATCCGCAATCCGCGGCGTTTCACCGTTACTGATTCAGGTATTTATTCAGTTTGGTAAGCAGCGTCTTGCGGGTGATACCCAGCCGTCTGGCAACCTCGCTTTTATTGCCGCCCGCCTCTTCCATGGTCTTCAATATCACCATTTTTTCGGCTTCCTCCAAGGAAGCCGGCACGGTGTCGGCGGTTTTCGTGGCCGCGTCAGCCTCTTTGTTTTGTCCCTTGGCCCATTTCTGAATCGGTATCGGCAGGCTGTCTTCATCAAGATAATCCCCCGCATGAGAATTACTCCGCGCTCCATTGCATTTTCAAGTTCCCGGACATTGCCGGGCCATGGATAATGTAAAAGTATAGTCATGCAGCGGGGAGTTATCCCGGCAACCTTCCGGTGATTTTTTTGGGCAAATTTTTGTAGAAAGTGATCAGCCAGAAGTGGAATATCCTCTCGACGTTCACGCAGGGCCGGCACCAGCAGAGAGACGACATTCAGACGGTAATAGAGATCTTCTCGGAAATTTCCGGCCTTAACCTCATCCTCTAATATCCGGTTGGTGGCAACCAGCAGACGCACATCGATCTCGATAGTTTCCTGTCCGCCTACCCGCTGCACTTCATGCTCCTGGATGACCCGCAGGAGTTTAGCCTGCATGGCGGGGGACATTTCGCCTATCTCATCAAGAAACAGGGTGCCGCCGTGCGCCTGCACGAATTTTCCTTCCCGTCTGCGGTCGGCGCCGGTAAATGCCCCTTTCTCGTGGCCGAACAATTCGGACTCAAGGAGATTTTCTACCAGAGCAGCGCAATTCACCTTGACAAAATGGCAGCTTTTCCTATTGCTGTTTTGGTGGAGTGCCGCAGCAACAAGTTCCTTGCCGGTGCCGCTTTCCCCGGCAATAAGGACGGTTGCCTCCGTGGGGGCAACATACGAAAGCATTTCCATCAACTCTAACATCGGCGCGGATTTGCCGATGATGCCTGTTTCGAGCAGGGCGGCATACCGGCCCTCTTCTCCCCCCTTTTTTTTCTGGATGACCTGCCGGTGCTCCAGCGCCCTGTCCATGGTCAGTCGAAGGCGGTCAAAGTCAAGAGGTTTGGTCAGATAGTCAAGGGCGCCTTTTTTTATAGCTTCCACCGCCGAATCCACCGAGGAATAGGCGGTCATTATCACGACCGGAATGGCCGGGTTGTAATCGTGTATCCTCTGCAAGGCCTCCATGCCGTTCATCTTGGCCATTCTGACATCCATCAGGATCGCGTCATAAGGCCGTTCTTTGACGGCGGCCACCGCCGTGGTGCCGTCGTCCGCTTCCTCAACATTCCATGACCACTCTTTTAACATGGAGCAGAGCATGAAGCGGTGAGCCCGGTCATCATCAACTACCAATATTGAAATAGGTCGGCGTTTTTTGCTCAATATTTTGTCTCCGGAATATCTCTTTCCTTTTAAATATATTTTATCACATACCAATACAAATCTTTATATTATTGTCTGAATAAGCAATGATGGTCTCGTAATAAATATAACCATCAAGCAATAATTATACTTAATCTATTGTCTTGTCAAACTATCCTGACGGCGCGCACACATCAAAAATGAATATTTGTTTTTTGCCGTATCGCTGATTCGAAAGGAAGGTTGCCGGTCTCATGCCCAAGCGACAACAGCATATAGTCACCATTGAGAAAATGATCCCCGGCGGCTTCGGCCTTGGTCGTTTGACTGACGGTATGGTGTTTTTGGTTCGTTATGTCCTGCCCGGCGAAAGGGTCAAGGTTGTTTCGACCAGACGCAAAAAATCCTATATAACGGCCCGGCTGGAGGAGGTGCTGGAACGATCTCCGGCCCGGGTTGAGCCGCGTTGTCCGGTCTACGGCCTTTGTGGCGGCTGTGATCTACAGCATGCTGATATAGCCGCCCAGCGTTATCTGAAACAGCAGATTCTTAAAGAAAATCTGGCCCGTGGCTGGGCGGTTGGTTTTAAGAAAATCCGGGAAGTCATGGCCGCCATCCTGCCTTCTCCCAACGATTATGGCTATCGGCAGAGGATTCGTCTGCATGTCGACAAACAAGGCCGCATGGGGTTTTACCGGTTCGAGTCGAAGGCGCTTGCGCCGGTCAGCGCCTGCCCGCTTGCCGGGCCGGAGACTAATGCGGTCCTGCAACGGCTTTATGCCTCAGGACCCATGAGCGGTCTCCTCAAACAGACGGCGGCTGTTGAGCTTCTTTTCAATCCGGACCGGGGCAAGGTCTTTATCCTTTTGCATTTTAACAGGCCGCCTCGCCCCGCGGACCAGGCGCGTGCCCTAGCTGTGCAGGACAGCATATCTGAAGTTGAAGGTCTGCTTATGTATGTTAAAGGATACGGCTTTGCAGGGCCATTTGGCAAAGAGGCACCGCCGGCCGGCGCCTCTTTGCTGCGGTTTACCTTGCCGCAAAGCATAACAGGGCGGCGTGATCTGTTGTTTACCTGGGAGGTCGGCGGTTTTTGCCAGGTTAACCTCGAACAGAACAAAAAATTGATCAGCCGGGTGCTGGCCTGGGCGCGGCCAGGGCCGCGCGACCGCGTTCTTGATCTGTATTGCGGTATGGGTAATTTTGCCTTGCCGTTGTCCCTGTCCGCGCGGGAGGTCGTGGGGCTTGACGGGCAGGGCTCGGCCATTCGCAGTGCCAACAGAAATGCGACTCTGGCGGCGGATGACATGCCGGACAACCGCCTGCCCTCTTGTCGTTTCGTTAAAACTTCGGTGCCGGCTGGCGTAAAAATGCTGGCAGCGGCCGGGGAAGTTTTTGATATAGTAGTGCTTGATCCACCCCGGCAGGGGGCGGCGGCGATAATTCCCTATCTGGCCGACTTCGGCGCCGGCCGCATAATCTATATCTCCTGCGATTCCGCAACCCTGGCGCGTGATCTGGCATTACTGGCCGGTTGTGGTTATGCCGTGCGTCGTATTATGTCGGTGGACATGTTCCCTCAGTCTCATCACCTGTAGAACGTAACCTTGTTGGAATAAGATTCTCCG
>CAYWUR010000069.1:0-8491 GCA_964460745.1 uncultured Desulfobulbia bacterium
AAGGGTAATTTGTCTATTTATATTAGTATGATACCTCAAGTCAGAAAGTTGAGTTCGTTTATATATAGACACTTTTCAGATTTGATTTTTCAGGCTTTCAACCGGGGTGATACGGCCGGCCCGACAGGCCGGATAGAGACCGGCGATCATGGTCAGGGCAAATACCCCGCTTAAGATGGCGACGGCGCTCTCCTTAAACAGCCTGAATTTGAGCACCGGATCCATCAATACCCCGCTGGCGCTGTAATCCTCGCCGATATAACGGCTCAGATCCAGGCCCACCTTGCTCATGTAAATATACCAGGGGGTGGTAAGCAGAATTCCCAGTAGCAACCCCATTATGCCCAGCCATAATGATTCTATCAGAACAAGCCGCACCACCTGCATGGGGGACATGCCGATGGCCATCATCATGCCGAATTCCCGGCGTCTTTCCATAACGCTCATAAGAAGCGTGTTGAAAATGCCGGCCGCAATCAGCAGCCCGACGAGGAATTGGAGGAGATAGTTGCCGGCCCGGTCCACGGCAATGAGGCCGGCCAGTTCCGCCTGGGTTTGTTTCCATGTCAGAATTTCATAAGGCGGCCGGTCGTTACCGGCGCCGCCTTCGATGCCGGCGGCTGCCAGCCGGCGTACATCTTCCGCCCGCCGTTGATCCTTAATGAAAATGGCAATGATGGTGGCCGCCCCGTTTTCATAGCTCAAGGTTTTTCGCAGCAGATTGATGGGCAGCAGAACCACGGAGCCGTCCACGCTATCCTCGCCGGTTCTGAAAATGCCTGTTATCCGGCTTATTTCGCTTACTATTTCGCCATTTTTATCGGTGAGTGTGAAGATTAATTTTTTGCCGAGGCGCAATTTTAATTTTTCCGCCATTCTGGCGCCTACCACAACGCCCCGGTTGGCACCGGCCGAAAAAATTGAACCCTGCTGGATGGAGCGGATGAAAATATTATGGGCGGCTGTTTCCCGGGCCGGGTCAACAGCTATGAACATGCCGCCAACGTTTTTAACGCCGCTGGCGAACATGGCCTGTCCCATAATACGGACATAGGCGGCCGTTATGGCGGGAATTTCGTTAAGCCTCGTGCATAAACGATCTGTGTCGGCGAGGCGTTTGCTTAGCGAAGGGGAGTCGTTGTAGCCCGGCGGTTCAATGGTGAGATGACCAAAACCCATGGTGGCGCTGGTGTCGATCAGATTGGTATAGGAGTAGTCGCCCGAGGCGGTAAAGGTGATTGATAACAATACGCCGAAGGCAACCGAAAAGGCGGAGATTATTGTCCTTCTTTTGTTGCGTAACAGATTACGCCAGCCTGTTCTGTTTAATTTCATCGCTGCCGTTCGCTAGTAATAAATTGCCTTAATCGGCCGGATCAGGGCCGCCTTGCCGGCCGGATAAATAATGGCCGCCAGAGCGACGGCATACATAAACAGGAGCGGAGCCAGGATGGATTCCGCGGTTATCCGGCAGTACCAGACCGGATCAATGGCAATGCCGGCAATATTGGCTGAGGCCTTGGCCAGAAAAGACAGGTTTAGGGGGTGGCTCTGGCAGTAAAATGCCAGTGGAATGGCCGAAGCCGTGGCCAGAACGGCGGCGATGCTGACCTGGAGAAGGGTTTCGGTAGTGATAAGCGCAAGAACGTGCCAGGGTTTGAGACCCAGGGCCTTCATAATGCCGAATTCGTGAATCCGTTCGAAAACGCTCATCAGCATGGCGTTAAGGGTCAGGATGCCGACTGCGCTGTAGGTTACCAGCAGCATGATTAACAGGGAACTTCTGGAGAGGTCGATGATCCTGGCCACTGTCGGTCGCAATTGCCGCCAGTTCTTCACTTCCAGTTCCGGCAAGATGTCGGCCAGTCTGTGGGTGCCGTCTTCAAGATTTATCGTTCTGTCCTGCCGCATCGCCACAATTTCATGGACGCCGTGCGGCAGGATCATAAGTTTCCGGAAGGCCTGTGCCGACATAAAAAAGCCGCTGCGGTCGATATCATCACCTACCGATTTCAGAATTCCCCGGACGGTATAAAGATCATTAGCCATGGAGCCGTCAGCGGCCTGACCGACGAAAACTATTTCGGCGCCTATATCCGTCCCCAGGGTCCGGGCCAATTTGCGGCCTATCACTATCCCGGCGGGGTTGCGTTCATTCAGCCATCTTCCCTCTAAAATATGGCGGTTGATCTGGGTGACGGCAGGTTCATGGTGCAAGTCAACACCGCGCAGCCGCACGCCGGCCGAGGCTGAACCGGCGGCCGCCAGACCGAAGCCGTATAGCCGGGGTGCGGCCCGATAACCGGCGGTTTCGATTTTTTTGAGCATCGCCGCACTATTATTTATACGGTTGTAGAGATCAGGATCCTGACGGTAACCGGGAGCGTGAATCTGTAGCTCGCCGATATCCATGCCAATGGCATTTCTTTCAGTTGTTTGCAGCAGACCGGCAAGCAATGCCGCATAAAAGATCATGATAAAACCGGCAAAGGCCATAGCGCCGGTGGTTATCCAGGTCCGGGCTCGGTTTCTTGCGATATTGCGGCAGGCAACGGCAAACAGTTTCATAATCGCCTCAACTTTCCGTAACGGGACTCCTTATTTTTTTCGAAGTTGTTTGAGTGAAAAAAAAGAGTCGTCGAGGGGGATGTCAAAGCTGGCCTTTTCATAGAGCAACTCGGTATATTCATTGGGAAAATCGGCCGGTACCATCCGGAGAATGGTCGGCAACAGTCGACCGCCAATCTCCTTTATTCGGCTGTAGGTCAGGGTGCGGGCCGGCAGCATGTCATCATCGTAATAACGTGAAATCAGCGGCAGATGATCGGCGGCGCGCACCACTGTTACGATTTTACCCCAGACTACCGGCGCCTCCGGTTTTGGCAGCATGGTAAACTCGATGAGCGTCTGGCCGTCCCGTTTGCCCTCGAAGGAAATTGTCGGGTCATAATCGTCGGACAGCCGGGATTCCTTGACCAGATCGTCATTTGTAAAGTGACTGCCCATCCAGGAGGCCATCATCATACTGGAGGTAAGCCGGATGGTTCGATCGGTTTTGGGCAGATAAGAGTAAATGTCGTTGCCGTATTTCAGGGTGGTCACACCCTGTTCCCGGCGGGGCGAAATTATGCGGACCAGAGATTTTCCCTTGCCCTTTGACCACTCTTCCAGACGGACTGTGCGGGTATAATGGCTGGTCTGGACGCGCATGGTCAGAAGGCTGTGGGCGGATGTCGACCGCCAGAGGTCATCTATCTCCGCCAGTATTGCCCTGGCCCTCGCGGTGTTCGTATTTTTTGTCGCGGCCGCGGCGGGACTACAGCAGAAACACGCCATCACCGCGAAGAGTATGATACGCCGGCCGCTGATGCCGATCGCTGGTTTTCTCCTCCTCACCACTAACTCATTCTTTGTGTCGTGAATCAGCCAGTCTTTTAATGTCTTCATCCGTCCATGAAAAATCGCCGGCTACCGGGTCGCGTTGCAGGAATTCATCAAGGGCGATGCGGACCTGGATCAATGGATCAACAAAGTCGGCATGAATCCTGTTTTCTTCCCGGATTTTGGTGAGGAAGTCGATTCTGGACTGCATTCGGCGGACAAAACGAGCGACGTAAGCCTGGTCACTGATTTTAGGGGCGAATTTTTTATCGTATTTTTTCCCCAGCGCACCCTTTTTAACCAGGGAAACCATTTTGCGCGGTACTATCCGCCAGGATGAAAAGTGCAGGTTGCCGCTGGTCAGCTCCGGCAGAATAACATCACGGCTGAGGGTCAGTTCTATGTCGTTACCCATGAAATCGCCGGTGTTGAGGACCGCGGTGATCGGCTTGAATAGTTCGAGAAAAAGTTGGAACATCCGGCATTCCGTATTAAGACGCCAACAGCGGAAAGGCTGGGCAAACGGTTCTATTATCAGGGCATACTGATCTTCCAGCCGTTTTAATGCCTCGGCCAGCGTCCTTTTGGTCATCAGGCTGGCCCCGAAAGCCACAAAAAGGGCCGGATTGTTAATCAGTGAGATCGGCGGCAGGGTGTCGTCTTTCATAACCAGGCTGACGATATCTACGCGATCATAGCCGGAGACGGCGTTGGCCGGTCGTTCCTGAATGACCCGGCCGTTCGCGACCAGACGGTCACGAGGCACCACATCCGGACCGTCTCCGTTGTCCACTATGCCCATATTATAAAAAATCAGACCGCGCCGGGTGGTTTCATCACCCATTTTATCACCGTCCGTTTTATTGAAAAAAGTGGGCTCCAGCACAATCACCTTGCCGGTGACCATGCTTACCACAAAGGCGTCATCATGGGCAATATTTTCCGCCCGCTTGGAAAGCGAGGATTTGCCGCTGCCGGACAAGGCGATAATCACTACGGTTTTGCCGTTTATCGTGCAAATGGCGCCGTGAAATGGCAGAAACCTTCGAATATTGGTGCCCGGGACTCTTTCAGCTATTGAGGTGTGCCAGATCAACGTCAGGAAGCCTTTTTTGATTTCACCAAAGTATGGTAATCCCAGGACGAAGACTGTTTTGGAATCCCGATCAATTATGACAAGTCCCTTTGGGTAGTCAGGATGAGACCAGTCAGGGTCATTAATCATCAGCAGGTCCGGTTGATCAATAACCCGGCTTTCCTGGTAGAATTTTTCGTGTTCCGCCGTGAAAAAACCTTGAAAATTAAACAAAAAGGAGAGGCCGGCGATTGGATAGTTCTTGTTGCCGACAAATTGCAGTCCGACACAGAATTCCTGGTCAAGACCGGCGTAAGCCCTGGTGGCGATGGAGCCGACTTCTTGGAGGCGCAACACGGCTTCTCTGGCGAGAGAGCTTAATTTTTTCCGGGCCTCGGCATCCGCCTCATGCCAGAAGTGCCGGGCGGCCGCTATTCGTCCCAGCGGATTGCGATGATTCCAGACTATTTGCTTCGCGTCTTCGTTGAGACCGAATTTTGCGGGGTTTTTAATGGGTCGGGTGAGCTGGACGACATTAGGCTGTGCCAGGGAAAGGTCGTAAAGGGTCCGCGGGTCGTTGGCCTGTTGATTATTGCGGGCAAAGGCCAGCAGTGCCGTTAATCGGAGGGGGCTGGCGTCGCCGATATCTTTTTCGTTAAGTCCTGTTGTTGTCATTTTTGTTCCTCATACGGTAATTAAGCGCCGCGTAGCGAAGATTACGAGGAGTAACCGCGCCACGGTTGCGTTTTGTCATGTATCGCGAAAGCCGCGGCCCGCGCAGCGGATAATCCGGTCTGCGATACTACTGATGCCCCGGGTTTGTATACGGGGGGGCGTCTGTACAGTTACAGGCCGAGGTTGTGAAGCACCTGCATCAACCACATCATGCCGGTTTCAGAATAATGCCGCCAAGCGGCGGTACGGATACTATAACATGAAAAGGGGCTTCCCCAAAGGGTTCATGGATCGGTTCCTTTAGATCCGGGTTTTTCGTGTCACTGCCGCCGAATTCGGCGTAATCGGAACAAAATATCTCGCGGTAAGGTGCGGAGGAAGGCACCCCGAGCCTGTAACCGTGATGAGGCGTGGGCGTAAAGTTAAACAGACAGACCAGGTGATCTTGCCGGTTTTTGGCAAAGCGGGCAAAAGCGATAATACTGTTGTCCGCGTCCTTGAAATCCAGCCACTGAAAACCAGCGGATGAAAAGTCGATCTCCCACAGGGCGGGGGAGGCGACGTATAATCGGTTGAGCTCCCTGACAAAATGTTGGGTCTGCCTGTGCAGTTCCTCCGCGTCGAGCAGATGCCAGTCAAGACTTCTCTTACAATACCATTCCGACCATTGGCCGAATTCACACCCCATGAACAGCAGTTTTTTGCCGGGATGCATCCAGAACAGAAACAAGAGCAGACGAAGGTTGGCGAATTTCTGCCATTTGTCCCCGGGCATCTTGTTCAGCAGAGATCCTTTCCCGTGAACCACTTCATCATGGGAAAAGGGCAGGATGAAATTTTCGCTGAAGGCATAAATTAAGGAGAAGGTCAGAGAGTTCTGGTGATATTTCCGATAGACCGGGTCTTTGCTGAAATAGTTGAGCGTATCGTTCATCCAGCCCATATTCCATTTGAAACCGAAACCCAGTCCACCCTCGTCCACAGGCTTGGAGATCCCATAGAAACTGGTTGATTCTTCCGCAATCATCATGACATTTGGAAAACGTTCATATATTACGGTATTCATATGTTTCATGAATTCGATGGCTTCAAGATTTTCATTGCCGCCGTAACGGTTTGTCATCCATTCGCCATCGCGTCTGGCATAATCCAGGTAAAGCATGGAAGCCACCGCATCCACCCGCAACCCGTCTATGTGATATTTGTCAAACCAGAAGAGGGCGTTGGCGATCAGGAAGTTGCTTACCTCTTTGCGGCCGTAATTGAAAATCAGGGTGCCCCATTCGGGATGGGCGCCTTGTCGCGGGTCTGCGTGTTCGTAAACGGCCGTGCCGTCGAATTGTCCGAGGCTGTGGCCGTCGGTGGGAAAGTGTGATGGCACCCAATCGAGGATTACGCCGATATCGTTTTGATGGCAGAGATCGACGAAATACATGAATTCTTCCGGGGTCCCGTATCGGCTGGTTACGGCGTAATAACCGGTAACCTGATATCCCCATGATTCATCCAGCGGATGCTCCATGATGGGCATAAGTTCGATATGGGTGAACCCCATATCTTTTACATAGGGAATAAGGGCTTCGGCCAGTTCCTTGTAAGTAAGAAAACGGGAGGGATTGTCGGGATCTCTCCGCCAGGAGCCGGGGTGTACCTCATAAATGGAGATCGGTTTATCATAGGGCGAAATATGGGGCCTGGCCGTCAGCCATTCGTTGTCATGCCATTCGTAATCTTCCAGGCTGCGGACTATGGAGGCTGATTTGGGGCGTAATTCGGCATAAAACTGAAAGGGGTCGGCTTTCTGAACTACGGTATTGTCACGGCTGCGTATCTCGAATTTGTAAGGTTCATCCTGGCCGACAGCGGGGAGAAAAAGTTCCCAAATGCCCGAATTGTCCAAACTTCGCATTTGGTGAACGCGGCCGTCCCAGGAGTTAAAGTTGCCGATGATGCTCACCCGACGGGCTGATGGCGCCCAGAGCCGGAAAATGGTGCCGGCTATATTGTCGATCGTACTCGTTTGGGCGCCTAATTTGTTATACAGATGATAATGCGTCCCATTGTTGAAAAGGAAGCGGTCGAGATCCGTCAGCATGGGAAGAAACCGGTAAGGATCTCTGATAATACTGACGGATTTGTTAAAGTAAGTGATTTCGTATTGATAATCAAACGGTTCGGAACAGTTCGGTATTATGGCTTCGAAGAGGCCTTCCTCCCTGGTTTTGTTCATTGGTGTTGCCTCAGGGATAACGCTGCCGTTGTCGCCGGCCAGCAGGCGCATGGATTCGGCGTGGGGCTGAAAAGCGCGGATAATGGCGGCCCGCGGTTCATGATCGGTAAAATGCAGTCCCAACACCGTAAACGGATCGTGCTGATCCGCCAGGAGCAGTCTTTCCATCTCGACATCTAAATCAATTGACATAATTGGCCTTTTATCCGGTATGTTGCTGAAGTAAGCGATTATCGACAAAGATACCCGTTCGCATAGCCGGTTATAGTGAGCAGCTCTCTTTGTCGGGCAATGAAAAGTCAGACTATTGTCTGAAGACGGATAGACACTCGCATTTGTGGCGTCTGTACCCGTTGACGCTCACTTTATAATATTGATTTAACGAAAAAACCATTTTTTTTGCGGCAATTGCAAAGGAAAGTTGACAAACACCGCATATCAGCCTTGACTAAGGTTTATCGGCGGTATTATTTTTATAAAAATAAATATAAAATATAAAACAGGTACAATAAAATGGAAAGCCTGCAAGGGCACTTTCTGATCGCCACCTCAAAGATGCCGGACCCTCGTTTTCAGAAGCAGGTATTATATATGTGCGTCCATAATGAAGAGGGGGCCATGGGCCTGGTCGTGAATCAGCCCATACTTGATATTTCGCTTGCCGATATCTTCAGAAATGCCGACATATCGATGCCGGATTTTCCTTTGCCGACGATTTATCTGGGTGGACCGGTCGAAATGGACTCGGCCTTTGTCCTTTTTTCATCGGATTATGTGGCCGCCAGGCAGCTGGCAATAAGTCCCACGGTTTCTCTTTGTCGGGAAGCGCAGATTCTTAAAGATATCGCCGACGGTAAAGGGCCGAAGCATTTTATTTTTCTTCTGGGGCACGCCGGCTGGGCTCCCGGTCAGTTGGAAAACGAATTAACTATGAATGGCTGGCTCACCCTTCCCGCTGAGGATGACGTACTGTTCCGTACGCCCGACGAGCATAAATGGAAGCGGGCTGCGGAGAAGCACGGCATAGATATCACCACCTTCGGAGATTTGATCGGCACCGCCTGAATGTAAGTGATTGCGCGAAGAGACAAACGCCGCGCTCATTTATATCCGGGTGCCGTAACCATTCC
>CAYWUR010000070.1:0-8473 GCA_964460745.1 uncultured Desulfobulbia bacterium
AAAGTTACGGTTACGAGTTTAGGGTAATTTGTTGCCTTTGCTGAATAGTTACAAAGTCGCCGTTAACCGGCGCCTGTCAGGATTGGGGCGTAAGAAATTTTGAAAACGGACAGGCCGATTGCGATGCTTGACAAACTTACCGAAGAATAACATACTTTACTGCATTTTCCTGAATCAATGCTGGCGACAGTTTATATTTCTCTGCCGTCGATACGCCCGGACAGCTGCTGAACGTAGTACGGATTCAGGATTTATCTACCTTTTGGAGAATAAAATAATTATGAAATTGCCTCCGTTGACCATTGGCCCCTTTACCGCGTCGGTTCCTCTTATCCAGGGCGGCATGTCAATCCGGGTATCCACCTCCGCTCTGGCGGTACCGGTCGCGGAATGCGGCGGCATCGGCACCATCGGCGGCTCGGTAATCCCGCTTGAAGAGTTAAAGGCCGATATCCGGAAAGCCAAAAGCGCCACAAAGGGAATTGTCGCGGTGAACATCATGTTTGCCATGAAAAATTTTTATAACCTGGTCAAAGCTTCCATTGAAGCCGGTGTGGACATGATCATTACCGGGGCCGGTTTTTCAAGAGATATTTTCAAGATCGGCCGGGAAACCAACACCCCGATTGTCTCTATTGTTTCGTCACCGGCTTTTGCCAGGTTGGCGGAAAAACTGGGCGCAGCCGCTATAGTCGTGGAGGCCAAGGAGGCCGGCGGCCATTTAGGCACCGATGTGCCCTTACGCGATCTTTTTCCGAAAATAAGAAGCGTGGTGACCAAGGTTCCTCTTATAGCGGCCGGCGGCATTACCAACGGTTATGAAATGTCCGAGTTGATGGATAAATACGGCGCCGACGGAGTCCAGATCGCCACCCGCTTTGTGCTGACAAAAGAATGCTCCGTTGCCGATGCCTTCAAACAGACGTATCTCAACGCCAAGAAGGAGGATATTGTCCTGATTCGTTCCCCGGTGGGTATGCCCGGCCGCGCCCTTAAAACTCCTTTCGTACGCAAGATGTTGGCTGGTGAAAAGCTGCAAAGCAAGGAGTGCAAGTATAAGTGCCTCAAAAAATGCGATCACTTCTACTGTATCAGTGAAAAGCTGCAAAAAGCCCATGACGGTGATATAGAACACGGCCTTGTCTTCAGCGGTGAAAATGTCTACAAGATCAAGGAAATTCTCACGGTACGTGAAGTCTTTGACCAGTTCATCACCCAAGCGGAATCAGTTTACAAAGAAGACGCCGCATCCTGACCGATCCTTGCGCCTCTAAAAATCATCCACTGAAATATGACGACAGCATTAGAGAAAGAGATAACACCACTTGAGCCGGATTCCCAGCCGGCCCCGCGGATAATTCCCAGATCAGCGCACCCTATTTCCAGAAAAGATATCGACAGAGAGGCCCTCAAGGTTCTGTACCGGCTGCGTGATGCCGGCTATACGGCCTATCTGGTCGGCGGCAGTGTTCGTGACCTGTATCTCGGCAAAACTCCAAAGGATTTTGATATCAGCACAAATGCCCGACCGGGCCAGCTCCGCAAGCTTTTCAAAAACAGCCGCCTTATCGGTCGACGTTTTCGACTGGTTCAGGTTTTTTTTCGGGGCGGCAAAATAATCGAGGTTTCCACCTTCCGATGCCGGAATGCGTATGACATTAACGGCAAGGTCGAGGTGCTGCCATCCAATAACACTTTCGGCTCGCCGGTTGATGACGCCTTCCGGCGGGACCTGACCATCAACGCCCTTTTTTATGAAATAAATGATTTTTCCATTATCGATTATGCCGGGGGCGTGGATGATCTTAACCGCCGAACCATCCGCATAATCGGTGATCCGGACCAGCGACTGACCCGTGACCCGGCCAGGATGCTGCGAGTCATCCGTCATGCGGCTCGTAATAATTTTACCATTGACGACGACACCTGGCGCGCCACGAAAGAACATCGGCGGGAGCTTAATCTCTGCCCGATCTCCCGGGTGCGTGATGAATTAATGAAGGACCTGCGTAGCGGCGCCAGCCGGCCCTGGGCTCAACTGGCGATCGACAGCGGCCTTTTTAATGTCCTTTTTCCTTTTTATGAAAAATTGTTGGAGGGCGCCCCACCCCCGTCTCCCCGTCAACTTCTCTTCGAGATTTTAGAAGTAGTCGACCGCCTGCGCGAGCGGAAAAAGATTGCGCTACCCGATCATATAATGCTGGCCCTTATCATGCTACCTTGGGCGGCGGTGGAGATGAATCTGCTTAAATTGCAGTTAAAGGCCGGCGAGGCATTCCGCTTGTCAAAAAAAATCCGGGCCAGGTTGGACGAAATACTGGAATACCTCGGCATCAAACGGGGAACCAGGGAGGCAATCAGCACGCTGCTTGCCAATATTACCATATTTCTGCGGTACGACCAGGCTGAAGGCCTGCCGAAGTGGCTGAAAAAGAAAAGCTATTATAAGGAATGCCTGCTGTTTTATCAGATTTACCGCGAGGCTCAGGGCGGCGAGCCCGTTGATTTGTCGAATATGGCGGTGGATGCGGTTCTATCAAGCAAACCCCGGAGCCGGCCAGGAAAAACATACCGGCGCGGCGGCGGGCGTGGACCGGCATTTGCTAAAAAGAGGCGGGACGGAGTCTTCGGTTTCAAGAAAAAATGACGGACAAGCCGGCCGGAATAAAAAATGCAAGATTCTCATAACGACGACATCGATGTTCTGCGCAATCTGCCGCTTACCGAACTGATGAGCATGGCCCTGCGCGCCAAATTGACGCAGCGCGGCGATCGCTTTTCTCTGTGCAGCATCATCAATGCCAAATCGGGAAAATGCAGTGAAGATTGCCGGTTCTGTGCGCAGTCCGGCCATTACAAGACGGACTGTCCGGTATATCCTCTGAAAAGTCGTGACGAAATCATTCGCGCCGCTTTCGAGGCCAAAGAGGTCGGGGCCGAACATTTTTCCATTGTTACCGTCGGGCGGGGACTGCCGGAAGAGGAGGTCGAAACCGTCGCCGGCATTGTTGAAAAAATCGTTGAGCGGGTCGGCATAAAGGTCTGCGCTTCCCTGGGCATCTTAAGCAAACCGGCGCTCAAACGCCTCAAGGACGCGGGTCTGGTAAGATATCATCATAACCTTGAAACCTCGCGGGAATTTTTCCCGAAGGTGGTAACCACCCACACTTTCGCCGACCGACTCGCTACCATCCGGGCGGCCGGAGATGCAGGACTCGAGGTCTGCGCCGGCGGTATCTTGGGCTTGGGTGAAAGCGAAGATGATCGGATTTCCATGGCCTTGACCCTGAAAGAATATGAAGTGGATTCCGTGCCGCTCAACATCCTTATGCCCCTGCCCGGCACCCCCATGGCCGGCAAGCCGGTGCCGACCATTTCCGAGATCCTGCGCACCATTGCCTTATATCGCTTGATTCTGCCCAATATACCCATCCGGCTGGCGGCCGGCCGCGGCGGCCAGACCATGGACGATTTTCTGGGTATGGCCTTTATGGCCGGCGCCGACGGCATGATGATCGGCGGTTATCTCACTCAGGGCTGCAGGCCACCGGAAGAAGACCAAAGATTTGTCGCCGCCATGCAAGCACTATGGACTTTGCCGCTTTTCTGAACAAGAGAAAGAAGGCCGGGACCCTGCGGCAGCTTGTGCCGCTTGAAAAAATGGGGCATGGCCGGCTCAGGTTTGTCGATAAGCCGGCTGCCGGGGTCTTTGTCGATTTTTCATCCAACGACTACCTGGCCTTGACGGAACATCCGGCGGTGATAGCCGGCGCCCGCCGGTATCTTGAAAAACTGGGCAGCGGCAGCGGGGCGGCCCGGTTAATGAGCGGTAATCCGGCAATCCATCAAGACCTGGAAAAAAAGATCGCGCAATTCAAGGGCAAGGAAGAGGCCCTTGTTTTCGGCAGCGGCTATCTGGCCAACACCGGAGTAATCCCCGCCCTTGCCGGCCGGGGCGATATTATTCTCACCGACCGCCTTAACCATGCCAGCATCCATGACGGCTGCCGTCTGTCCGGGGCGCGCTGCCACAGATTCCGCCACAACGATCCGCAACATCTTGAAAAGCTGCTTGATAAAAACCGCGGCAGATATCGGCGCGCCCTGATTATGGTCGAATCGATCTACAGCATGGAAGGGGACTGCTGCCCTTTGCGGGAAATAGCGGCGCTGAAAAAACGTTTCGACTGCCTGCTCATGGTCGATGAGGCACATGCCACCGGAATTTTCGGGAAGACCGGCAGCGGGGTTATCGAGGCCGTCGGCGTTGGCGATGATGTGGATATCGCCATGGGAACTTTCGGCAAGGCCCTCGGCAGCTACGGGGCCTATGTAGCCGCCGACCGGCCGGTTATCCGGTATCTTGTCAATAGCGCCCGTACCTTTGTCTATTCCACTGCCCTGCCGCCGACCGTTATTGGCGCTGCTTTGGCCGCCCTGGACCTCATTACCAACGATCCGGGTCTGCGGGCGGATTTATTCCGCAAGGTCGAGCTGTTCAAGAGTTGTCTGCGGGCCGGCGGCTATGCGGGAAATCTCGGCCCGTCGCAGATAATACCCATTCTGATCGGCGACAGCCGGACAGCCGTTAATATGGCTGCCGAACTCAGGAAAAATTTCATATTTGCCACCGCAGTCAGGCCGCCCACAGTGCCGGAGGGCACGGCCCGCCTCCGTTTCTCCATTACCAGACATCATGATGACGCCGATCTGAAAAAAACCGCCTATTCTCTGCTGGCGATTTTAAGAGAACACCGGTTGGTTTAAGACAGGGATTCGTCATGCATCATTCTTTTCAAGTAAACGGTATCATTCGTGATAAGCCGATGGTCTTTCTGCCCGGCTGGGGCTTTGACGGCCGGATTATCGCTCTGGCCCGGCCGACGCTGCCCTGTTATTATCCGACCGCACCTCTTGATCCGGAGACGGTGACCGCTGACCTGCTCACCTTGCTGGACAAAAAAAAAATCGACCGGGTCGAGCTTGTCGGCTGGTCCATGGGCGCCCTGCTGGCCCTTGATTTTGCCGGGCGTTATCCTGATAGAATCGCGGCCCTTTTTCTTATATCTTTGCGTCGTAAGTGGCCGGTTCGGGAAATCCGGCGATTAAGCCGGGAGTTTGCCGCGGCGCCGACGGAATTTATGACCGTTTTTTACCGAAAATGTTTTATCGGCCATAGTGAGGCATATAAAAAATTTACCGCCACTCTCCAGCCTGATTATCTGCGGACCATGAGTCGATCGTCATCGAATCTGCCGGCCAGGGGCTTGGCCTATATGGCCGCGGCCGCCTGTCGCCCCGCCGTCGGCGTGAAGACGCATCTTATTCATGGCCGCCGGGATATTATCGCGCCGTTGGACCGGATGCCCGAACTGCCGGGCGCCGATTGTGAAATCATAGACCACGCCGGCCACCTGCCCTTTCTGGAGCCGGCCTGTTCATTAATCAGGCGGCAGAAAAAAAGGGCTGTTCGACAAAAATTTTCCAGGGCCGCCGCCACCTATGATCAATACGCCGTTGTGCAGAAAAAACTGGGCAGGCATCTGATAGAGGCGGCGGAAATATCGGCGGAACAGATCCTTGAAATCGGCTGCGGCACCGGCAATTTCACGGCTCTGCTTGCCCGGCGATATCCGCGGGCCGCAATCACGGCCCTTGATTTTTCCCGGGAAATGCTCGATACCGCCCACCTGAAACTGCGATCATTTCCAGAGATTAAACTCACCTGCGCCGACGGAGAAACCTTTCTGGCCGAAGGAGCTCCAGCCGGATATGATTTGATTGCCTCCAACGGCGCCCTGCAATGGTTTATGGACCCGCGCCGCGCCTTCGCCGATATGGCACGGCTGTTACGCCCCAACGGCCATTTGCTTTGCGCCGTCTTCGGCCCGGCCTCCCTGCGGGAACTGGGCGAGGCCATTGCTCATGTCTTCGGCACGGCGGACAGCCTGCCGTCAACCGCCTTTACAACAAGGCCGGCGCTGGAGCGCTGCCTGGCCGGACTTTTCCCGACGACGCGCATTGATGAACTGCTCATCCCGCACCGCTACGCATCTCTGCGGGACCTGCTTGTACACATCAAAAAATCAGGCACCACCGGCTGGCAGGCGGCGGGACCGCTCATTTTTACCAGGTCGCGGCTGGCCCGGCTGGATAAATGGTTCATTGATAACCACGGCGGCTGCCTGGTTACCTACCAGGTCTTCATTGTCCGCGCCGGCGGGTCGATTGCAGAAAATTGATAAAAATTGTTTTTTTGTGGCAAAATGTCATGGATTCAATAATGATGGACTTGTAACAACTATGCCATCAACATAACCCTTGAACGAGGTCGAACATGCGCAATCAGACTCGATTATTGATTCAGTTTTCCCTGGTTCTGCTTTTGGCGAGCCTGCTGACCGCCTGTGGGAAAAAACCGGAAACCGGGGGCGTATCAACGGCAACGGTGGGCCAACCGGCCCCGTCTTTTGTGTTGAATGATACTAACGGCCGGACCTGGAACCTGGCGGACCTGAAAGGCAAAGTGGTGTTTGTGAACTTCTGGGCCACCTGGTGCCGGCCCTGCACGGAAGAGTTGCCGGCCATGGAGACTCTTCACAAGACGATGGCGGGCCGGAAATTTCAGATGCTGGCGATACTCAATAACGACGATCCCCGCATGGCCGATAATCTTGCCGGCCGGATCGGCCTCACCTTCCCCATTCTGACCGACCCGAGCAGTAAGGTGGCGAGGTCTTACGGCATCACCGGCGTACCGGAGACTTATATTGTTGACGCCGACGGCATCCTGCGCGAAAAATTCATCGGCGGCCAGCCCTGGGACTCGCAACAAGCCATGGATATGCTGCACCGCTATATGCCGTAACCATGGAGAATCACAACATTTACTACCTACGATGAATATTGATGGCGTCATAACAATTCCGATCTACCGCGTCGTAACAGCGGAGATGTTACGACGTCATCTTTTGTCGAACAACTGTTCGTGACCAACAAAATCGGGTTGAAGGCGCCGGGATAAACCGGCACAGACCCGCTCCTTGAAGTCAAAGAAAAATATCATGCTCGCAGAGCAATAGACAATTGAGGGGATATATGGGAGATACGGAAAAAATCATGCCGGAAGGCGACCGGCTTAAAAAGGCCGTGCAATGGATTTCTGAAACGACGAAGGAACATCCTGAAAAATCACGCGCCGCCATTGTCCGCGACGCCGAGATACGTTTCGATCTGACCCCGCGGGAATGCGAATTCCTGCATGGCGTCCTTATATAAGAATGCCTGGAGGTAACTCACAGGGCGCCGTATCTTTCCGTGAATAGGTTACGCCTGAATAATCGTAACAGTTCAGCAAGCGGCAAGGCCGGGGTTATACCATATGTATAACCTTGCACCTGGAAAATCACTCTGCCTCTGAGTCTCCCCTGCGGGTCGCTTATCTGTATATCAAACTCTTTGCTTAGCCCTCGCTGGAGTTATTACCCATCCATCAATATTTAGGGGAAAAAGGGGTTATTCACCCCGCAAAATGCAGGTCAAATAACCACGACCAGTTCCCTGACGAAAAAGAGAAATGACTAACTGACTATAAATTTGCTAATGTTCATTATTCGTTAAATGAAGATGACGGTGCGAATAATTCTCTTTAATTCATGATACGGCGGGGGGTGGCAATGCCGAGAGATATACCGGTTGGAAACGGCAGACTTCTTTTGTGCTTTGACAAGGATTACCAGGTACGGGATCTGTATTTTCCCCATGTCGGGCAGGAAAATCATCTGGGCGGCGATTTGTTTCGTTTCGGGGTCCGGGCGGACCAGGAGTTTTCCTGGGTCGGTCCGGAGTGGCGGATTGACAAGATATACGCGCCGGACACCCTGGTGACCATGGTTACCCTGTATAATGCCGCCCTGGAGCTTCTGCTGGTCTGCCGGGATACGGTTGATTTTCACGAAAATATATACCTGCGGGAAATTACGGTGGAGAACATGACGCCGCGGGTCCGGCAGGTCAGGCTTTTTTTCGCGCAGAGCCTTAATATTTCCGGCAACAGCGTGGGCGATACCGCCATGTTTGATCCCGGCACCGGCGGCGTGATTCATTACAAGGGGGCGCGGTATTTTCTGGTAAACGGCCTTTCGGCCGACCATGACGGCCTTGATCAATACGCGGTGGGCCATAAAAGAATGAACGGCAGGGAGGGAACCTTCAAGGATGCCGAAGACGGTGTCCTGTCGGGCAACACCATTACGCAGGGCGCGGTGGATTCGGTGGTGGGCCTGCGCCTGGAGCTGGCGGGGCAGATGAAGAAAAAGGCATTTTTCTGGCTGGCGGCCGGCGAAAACCGCAAGGATGTCGAACGGCTGGATGGTGTCGTCAAACGCAAGGGTCCTGAAAAGCTTATCCGCCGCACCGCTGATTACTGGCGGTTATGGTTACTTAAGGAAACACCGCCGCTTGATATGTTATC
>CAYWUR010000071.1:0-8458 GCA_964460745.1 uncultured Desulfobulbia bacterium
AGGTACAATTAAATCAGCTCGTATGAATTTTTTAAACAATTTGTCCATTTCCTAATAATAGGAACCTCTAGTCTCTCCGGATATCCCACCCACAACCCCTTATCCGTTTACCGCTTTTTTAGGTGCCGATTCGAGTTCTTCTATTCTTTTTTCCAGTTGTAAAATTCGATCATTCATTTTCGACATTGTTTCCACCGCCTGCATGGATAATTCTTTATTGTCGATAGCCTCGCTAAATGCATGAAGATTAGCTGCTATGGCACGGATCAGCACCTGGTTCCCAGAGTTATATATCTTAGCAAGCAACTCAACGCTTTCTCCAAGGCCAAGGTTGTCGTCCGGGCAATATTGCAGTGGCTCCTCATCATGCGCGGCCATTGCCTTTTTTTGGTATCCGGCAAATTCCTGGGACAAACGAATAAGCAGATCCTGAATGTCGGCATTCCAGGGGAGTTTATGTTTGTCTGGTGTCGGTATTGAATGCTCCGTCTCACCCTTATGCATTGGCCCTTCGCCAGTGAGTACCCATTTGGGATCAATACCGAGATTGTTGTATAGGTTGAGCAAAAAATCAGAGTCAGGAGTTCTTTCGTTAGTCTCATACCGCATAATGGTATTGCGGCTTTTTCCCAAACGGGTACCAAAGTCAGTTTGACTCGCCTTTCCCCGTATCTTTTTTATCCTGTCACCGATATTCATTTTGTACCGTTGGGTGCAAGACTAAAGTCAAAATAGTCTTGCATTAGTGTTGCATGAAAGTATTAAGGCTAAAACTTGGCTAACTATATAAAAACACGATGTTTTGCTGTGTTTCGTTCTATGTGGGCGCAAATATTTAGTCTTGCATCCAAATAAGGGTTGACAATAGGCCCGATTGGGTGCTATCCTGTCTCTAGTTGTAACAAAAAATACATACCAAATACCAAGATACATGAAGCATGTATCTGGGTCAATGTCCGGGATAGTTTTTATACGGACTGATTGTCCGTTTTTTTCGGACAGTGAAAAGGGAAGGTTTAAAGAACGATGCGACAACAATCACTCTTCGGGCCCAGCTTAAACATCATCAAACCCCTCAAGCAATCCATGTCCTCCACTGTTGAGGCAAGCAATCTATCCCGTGAGCAGATTGTCGACCGGATGAATGACCTGGCCGATCAATATGGCGTCAGGCTGACGAAGGGCAACGGCAAGAGCCTTACCATCGATACCTTTGAGAAGTGGCTTAATTATAATGATACGTCCAGAGTGATCAGCCTCAAGGCCCTTATGGTGTTCTGCGCCGTCACCGAATCGGTGGAGCCGGTGCAGATCATGGTGGAGCCGCTTGGCTGGATGATCATCGGCGACCAGGACAGCAAGCTCCTTATGTGGGCCAAGGAGTATCACCTGATCAAGGAATCCAGGAGGAAAATGCGACGGCTGGAGGAAGAGCTATGAAACGCAACGAGATCGAGATCCGCGTCTGGATGACCAGAAACGGCGTCCGCGTCACTGATATTCAAAAGGCCCTGGGGATGAAGCAGTCCATCCAGGTTACCCAGACACTTCAAGGTTTGCGAAATGACCGCCGGGTACTGCGGTGGTTAAGGGATAACAATTGTCCGGTGGAGTTGCTGGCCCTGCCGGAGGACATGGGGGAGGCGGCGTGATGGAACGATTAACCTGCCGTGTCGGTAAATATGGGGTCACTTCCATGATCATCGCTATTTCCCTGAGAACCCTTTTGGAGCGATTGGGGAGTCAGTGGTTTTTGATCTACCTTCAGGCCAGCTTCCTCAAGTGCTTGTCGGAGAGTATAAATCGAAGCCTGTAAATTTTCTACTCGCTCAATCATTCCCTCAACACATTTGCGATGAATGTGCCCGGAAGCGCAAATCTCTTCTGAAAAAATGCCAAGAGATGTCAAAAAATAGCGCTATCAAGGCAGACATAGATGTTCAGGCTCTTGAGACTGTTATTCATCAGGCTCTTGAACCTTTCCTCCGAGAATTATCCCACGGAACCAGTCTGGCCTTGCTTGACTTTGATGAGATTGCTCCTCATCTGATATCACTAAGAAATCAATCATACGCTCAAAATTATCAAGAAGGTGGTCATAATATTGTTCACCGCCTTGAATGCTTGGTGGTGGGTTTTCAACGAAAAATTGCATCTTTTTTTAAGAATGCTGGGTTGGTTTCGCAAAGGAGAAAGAAAAGCGAAGCGTAAATCTGATTTGAAGCATTGATAAACGATTTTGTAGCTGATCTGCTTGGTATTGAAGGGTTTGAGAATTGTGCGAGGAAATAAAAATGACGGCAAAAGGGATCATTATCAAGGTAGGCGGCGGGATCATGGAGATCAAGCGGCCAGTCAGGAAGAAACAGGGGGAGAAATGAACCAGGTAACCATTGAGATGCTGGAAAAACTACCTGAGCGCGAAACGAAACGTCGGGCCGAGCTTGAAGGGGTCATTAAAACGGATTTAAAGGCGTTTTTACGGGTAGGCGCTGCCCTGGCGGAGATATGCCGTGACAGGCTTTACAGATCTTCTCACCATACTTACGAAGAGTATCTGGCTGATGTGTGGGATCTGGGTAAAACAAGAGGATATCAGCTTATTGACGCTCATAAAGTTGTTCAACAGCTTGAGCCAGTTAGGAATGATTCTCACGGTTTGTCCACAATTGTGGACATTTTACTGCCCCAGAATGAAGCCCAAGTCCGCCCCCTGGTCAAGTTTAAAGACGACCCGGAAAAGCTGGCGGCAATCTGGCGGCAGACGGTTACAACAGCGCCGGAAGGCAGGATAACCGCAAAGCATGTCCAGCAGACCATCTTTGATGTTGTCGGCAGAAAAGCCAAAGAAGGCACCGGCAAAATTAGGGCCGCAGTCAATAAAGATGAGCTGCTTAGCAAAGAGTTTAAGGATGCGTTTGCTACCTTCCTGCAGGAAATTGAACGGGCCAAGCTTGGGAAATATAAAACAACATCACGTGAGGCGATCTTAAACCACCTTGATGCCCTGCGCGAAACCGTCGCCCACGACGGCGAGACAATTCCGGACCATGCCATTAAAAACAAAACAGACCGAAGCAAGCTGCTCGAGGGCGGCTTTAGAATCCTGCGGAAAAATCCGGATAACCTCTGTGTAGAAGAGCAGACCGCAGCCGGTTTCTGGGAACTCCTGTATACCTGCCGGGACGAAGAGGAACTCACCTCAATATTCAACCAGATGATGCGCGAAGACTCTAACCTGCGGGGCTGACATGCAACCACATTACAGTGCCAAAGAACTTGCCGCCCTCCAGTTACCCAGTCTGCGGGTCAGCTATGAGCAGATCACTCGTCGAGCAAGATCAAAGAAATGGTCATTTATCTGTCAGCCTATCAAAGGCGGCTATGAAAAACGCTACCTCACCCGGACGCTGCCTCGAGAACTCAGGACTGAGATTGCCGCACGCGCCGCCATCGCCGATCTTGCGATCTCGGCAACCTGCGAGGGGGCGACGGCTGGGCATGAATATGCCGCCAGGCTTAAAAGCGAACAGGCCATAAAGGCTGAGGAAGCCAGGATCACCGCCGAACAGGGGCTTGCAGGTTACAGCCGCCTGCCGGAGGGCAAGAAACAGATAGTTGACAGCCGCTACGAAATCCTCAAGGCCCGTGACGCCTTTATCGCCGCATCCGGCCTGCCGCTGAAAAAAGGCTCCCAGATATTTTGCAATCATTATGTTGACGGTGCAATCAACCTGCCTGCAACCATCCGGACGATTATCGGCGCCACCCTCTCCTGGTCAAGCCTCAATCGCTGGCAACAGGCCCACAAAAAACACGGTCTGGCAGGCCTTGCGCCCGGCTACAAGTCGCCGAACAAGGGGCGCAGCTCTGTGCCTTTGCATATCCAGCGATTCATCCTCGGCCTCAAGGCTGATAAACCGCACATCAAGGACAAAACGATCTGCGAAGGGATTGAGGCGAGATTCGCCGGTGAGACACTGCCACATAAATCATTTGTCCGCCGTTTTTTGCGCAAGTGGGAGGCTGACAACGCCTCTCTGCTGCTCTATCTCGAAAACCCCGATGCCTGGAAAAACAAGCACCAATTCGCCTTTGGCTCGGCATCCGAGGGTATCGTCAGGCTTAATCAGATGTGGGAATTCGACTCAACCCCGGCAGATGTGATGCTGACAGACGGCAGGCACTCGATACTGGGCGTGATCGACATCTATCCCCGGCGCTTGAAACTCCTGGTGTCTCCAACCTCAAAAGCTACAGCGGTGGCCGCACTCACCCGCCGGGCGATTATCGACTGGGGGGTGCCGGAGATTGCCAAAACAGACAACGGCCAGGATTACGTCTCCAACCACATGACAAGAGTGTTCGCCTCTCTCGGTGTTGATCAGGTGCTCTGCACGCCGTTCGAGAGTCAGGAAAAACCCCATATCGAAAGGGTTTTTCGGACCTTTTCCCACTCCATTGTCGAGCTGCTTCCGGGCTATATCGGCCACAACGTGGCGGACCGCAAAGCCATCGAGGCGAGGCGCAGTTTTGCCAGCCGGATGATGCATAAGGAGAGCGACCCCATCGAAATCAAGATGACGGCGGCAGAGCTGCAAACGCTATGTGACCGGTGGACGGAAGCCATATACCACCAGAATGTCCACTCGGGGCTTGGCTGCTCGCCTGCCGAGATGGTACGCAAATGGAAGGAGCCGGTACGGCGGATAAGTGATCTGCGGGCGCTGGACATCCTCCTCAGTGAGGCCCCGACAAACAACGGCATCCGTACCGTAAGCAAAAAAGGCATACCGGTTGAACACACCCATTTTATATCGCCTGATCTGCCCGAACCCGGAACAAAGGTGAGGGTGCTGCTCGATGCCACCGATTTCGGCACCATCTATGTATTTGATGGGGAGAGCGGCGAATTTATCTGCGTGGCGACCGATTCGATGCGGACAGGCATTAAGCGGGTCGAAATAATCGCCAAAGCAAAAAACAAGCAGAAGAAAGTTATGCGCGAAGGCAGGAAGGTACTCAAAAAAATGGGCAAAGAAGCCCACGCAGACACCATCTATATGGAGATTCTGGAACATCGCGAGGCACAGAACGCCAATATCACCCCGCTACCACAACCCTACGAAGAGTACACATCCCATGCCCTTGAAGAGGCGGCAAAAGCGGTTGTCGCCAACGACACCATGCAGCAGGAACAAGACGAAATGGTTGAACTGCTGGAGGAGATCAGCCAGGAGCGGCAGGTTGAAGCGGCCCATGTGGCAAAGCGGAAGGGAAAAGGCATCGTACCGATATTCGCAACCATGACGGAGCGCTATCAGTATATCCGTGACCGTCAGCGTTCCGGCGGCCTGTCCGTCGTTGAGGCGGCATTCTTAAATGAGTTTTACCAGACCAGACAGGGCAGCACCTTTATGGATCTGGAAGGTGATTTACGCAAGAAATACAGATTTGCAGAGGCAGGCGAATCTTAAAAAAAGGCGGGCCGATGATGGGAAAGATCACCGGCCCAATACAACAACTTAACTTAAGGAGGATTCTACCGAATGAAAAACGAATTTGCAATGACGAAAAATGTCATGCGCTTTCTGTCCGGCATGGAGGTGGTGCAGACGCCAGTCAACGGGCGGATCGGCATGCTCCTCGGCCTGGGCGATCCGGGCACCGGCAAGACCGAGGTCTGCCAGTGGTACGCGGCCAGAGAGGATTGCCCCTATATCCGGGCGACCGATATCATGAGCCGCCGATCACTGCTCAGTAAGATCGTCGCCGAGCTTGGCATTGCGCCGGATTTCCGGACGGATGACCTGTTTAACCAGGCGGTTGACTGGCTGATCGATAACCCGACCACCATTATCGTCGATGAGATAGATTACCTGGTACGGGGCGGTGGTGAGGAAGTTGTTGCCTCGGCTCCTGCCCTTGACCTTGATCTTCTGCCGAAAGAAGAGCGTTTGCTGGAAATTCTGGCGGCAGAGAGGAAAGAGGGACGCAAGGTAGCAATTTTTCTGGAGCATACCGGCACCAGGGATTTATTGCCAACTCTGGAAAGTAAACTTTCACAAAATGGTTTCTCGCCATTGGTCTTGCGAGGACAAGCCGTAAAACCTGAAAAAAGAGAAGATTGGCTGCGTGAAAATCTTGAGACAGGTCAGTATGATTGTCTTATTTGCAATCCTAATCTGGTGAAAACCGGCCTGGATCTGCTGGATTTTCCTACCATCATTTTCTTTCAATGCGGCTATTCGGTATTTACTTTGCGGCAAGCCAGTCGTCGATCATGGCGTATTGGTCAGGATAAACCCGTGCGGGTCTTTTTCATGGCCTATGCTGAGACCATGCAGGACCAGGCCCTTTCTCTCATGGCCCAGAAGATGGAAACATCTCTGGCGGTAGAAGGCGAGTTATCAGACAAAGGTCTTGCTGCCTTGTCTGAATCTGAGAACAGCATGGTTTACGAACTGGCAAAGGCGCTTACCGGCAGGACTAAGGTTGGCGATGTTAATGAGGCATGGAACAAATACAGGCAGCGTGAGCTGGCCTCTGTTCTTGCCTTGGATGATGACCCGACCGTTGCCAAGGATGAAGAAACCACCATTACAACCACCACAACCCTGACCACAGCAGATGGCCAAACCTCACAGATCAAGCATGAACTGATTGTGCGGGGCCGGGTCTATGTCCGCCGAGATAGTGCTATTGCCTACGTTGGCGGTAATAAATTCAAATTACTGTCCGGTGCTGTGTACTGGAACGGCAAGAAAATTGGCCAATATGACCGGCAAGGACGTGGATCAATCAACAGTAAGCCTATCCGTATTTACCGGCCACCACAATTGAACCATTTTGTGCTGGCTGAAGTTCGGGAAGCAGCTTAACAATCAAACAATAACCCAGCAGGGGCATGACCCCTGACGGGAGTCTTGTCCCTGTCTTATTTGGAGGACAAGATATGTTATTTGTCAAAGACCAGAGCGGCGATTATCAGCCAGCTCCCAAAGAGATCATTTTTACGGAAGCCAAACGACTTAGCAGTTCTCAACTAAGGCGTGGCGCTTACATCAATTCATCCAATGCGGCAAAAGCGGCAGTCCAAAACAGACTGAGTAATAACGAACATGAACAGTTTGCATGCCTCTTTCTGGACAGTACCCACCGGCTGCTGTCTTTTAAAGAGATGTTCCGAGGCTCAGTCAACTGCGCCACCGTACATCCAAGAGAGGTAGTTAAGGAGGCCTTGCGGCTCAATGCGTCTGCCGTAGTTCTAGCCCATAACCATCCATCCGGCAACACAACTCCAAGTCCTCAGGACATTGAACTCACCAAGAAATTGAAGAAGATTTTGAAGGTGATTGATGTCACGGTGCTGGACCATCTGGTGGTTGGTGACGATGTAACGTCAATGGCTGATATGGGGCATATGTCATCTCAGGAGGTAAAAAGATGAAACAGAAGAAGAACGTATATGAAACCATTACAGAAAAGATCGTTGATTCCCTGGAAACCGGAGTTGTACCTTGGGCTCGTCCATGGGAGGCCAACCAATACGGCATTTATCGTAATGCTGTGACTAACCGTCCATACCGAGGCCTGAATGTCTTGCTGCTCAATATGGTAGCCATGATTAAAGGCTTTGTTGATCCTCGCTGGCTGACTTTCAGGAATGCTGAAAAGCTTGGCGGTCATGTCAAAAAGGGGGAAAAAGGCGTAGGGATCATTTTTTGGAAATTTGTGCCTGCCAATAAGGATAGCGCAGATGATGTTCAACCCGACTCTGATGATGAAGAACAGAAGGTAATCCCACTGGTACGGATGTACACGGTTTTTAATGTTGAACAGTGCGAAGGCTTAAAAATTGTTGACCTTGAGGAGCAGGAGGTCCCAGGTTCATCTTTTCCTGAAGCCGAAAAGGTTCTTACTCTTCCAGTTATCAATCATGGAGGTAACGAGGCGTACTATTCCCAAGCCAAGGATTTCATTGTTATGCCAGCTATGAACCAGTTTGAAAGCCCTGAATTTTATTTTTCAACAGCCTTCCATGAGATCGTTCACTGGACAGGTCATCCTTCCCGTTTGCATAGAAAGTTTGGCAAACGATTCGGGGACAATGACTATGCCTTTGAAGAACTTGTGGCAGAAATCGGCTCCGCCTTTATCGGCGCAGGTACCGGTATCCCTTTCGAGGAGATGCGCCACCCGGAGTATATCAACTCCTGGCTGAAAATCCTCAAACAGGACAACCGGGCCATCTTCACTGCTGCTGCCAAGGCGCAAAATGCTGCTGATTTTGTGTTGGACAAGGCTGGTATCTCCGCTTCAGTGGAAGAAGAGCAACTGCCAGCCGCAGCATAACTTCCCACAACACAAGGCTGCCTTCGGGCGGCCTTTTTTTTTGGCCTTTTTTTCCAGAATAGACGATCATTTCATCTACAATGAAAGTTCTCTTTTTAACTAT
>CAYWUR010000072.1:0-8457 GCA_964460745.1 uncultured Desulfobulbia bacterium
ATGGGAGGGAATAAGGTACTGACCGGCACATATGGCGCCCGCCTGATATTATGCGGTTCCAGGCCGAGCAAGAGATGGGTCATAGTCGTGTTGCCGGCCAGGGTAATGGAAGTTATCTCGTCTCTGTCGATAATCGCGGCCTCCAACAGATGATCTATAATACCGTTGATGGCGGCGGCGACCAGATCCTGCATTAATTTCAGGCCGTCCGGCTTTTCGGCAATAATAATCCGTGAAATCACGTCCTCCCCGTAATTCAACTGCCCGTTGTAATCACTGCCTTCGGCGAGGATCCGGCCGGAAAGTATATCTATTAACTGACCGTATACCGTAGTGGTGCCGATATCAAACGCCAGTCCAAAATTGCGTTTGGTCCAATTCCCGGACTGGATGTTGACTACCTGTGTCTTGGTTTGCTTATGAACCGGCCGGGCCAAGGTAACGGTAACGCGGTAATCATCCGCCCGCATCGCTTTCCTCAGCTTCAGCAAAAACGGCAGATCAATATTGAGCGCCCGCTCGTCGTATTGCTCCTTAAGCCCCCGGATGAGCCGCCCGGCATCGGCCATATTATCCATGGCGCTGGGCCGGGACAACTCCAAAAAAAGTTTTTCCACCGGCGGCGTAAAGATTCCCTCTTTTTTCAACGAATCTATATCAAAAAGGTGCATGCCGGCCCGATGCCGATCCGGTACGGATGAATCAAGCACCCTGGCGTCCAGTACGGCCTCAGCCGGTATCCGCACCACCAGATCACCCTTAACCGTGGCAACGCATGCCAACCTGTAGCCGGCCGCATAATTTTCTGCCGTGAGCTTTTCGGTTTTACCTCCCTGTAGATTACCGTTTTCCAAAATTATCCGGCACTTGCCACAAACGCCGGCACCGCCGCAGGAGGCGTTGACATGTATGCCTGCCTGCCGGGCGGCCTTAAGAAGTGACCCGTCTTCAGCCACATCCACTACCCTGCCGCTCGGCTGAAACTTCACTTTATATATGCGGTCGGCCATATTCAAGCTTGATGTATCCGTAATAATTATCTTGACAAATTCTATTCTCGCCAGACTACCTAAATCGGTAGAATGTGCGCCTCTTCCTTGATAGGATGCATGCCTTTTAGAAAAAGCCCTCGGCGACCGCAAATGCTGACCGCGTCACCAAAACGAATAGTCTGCCCCCCGATCCGGCAGTACTGGGCCGTTTCATATACACGCAAATCCTTACAGCCCACCACACATGTTCTTTCCAGATGCGTGGCCACCACCGAGGCATGGGAAGTATGCCCGCCTCGCGCCGTAAGCAGCCCCTCCGCCAGGGCGATCTCCTTGATATCTTCAGGCACGGTATCCTGGCGAATGAGAATAAGCGGCGTATACGGGTCTTCCTCCCGCAGGCGGTCAATGTTCTCCGCCGTGAAAACGGCGCGACCGGAGAGAGCGCTGCCGCTGACGCCGATACCTTTACCAAGCAAATCCCTTTCAAAGGAATCGTCTTCAATAAAGACATTAAAACTTTCCTGCTTCTTGATGGTTATCATGTCTCTGGTCTGCAGGATATAAACATCTTCGACCCGGGGCCCCTCAAAGGTAAACTCGATTTCCTGCGGATTCCAGTGTTTATCGTATACTAGTTCACGCGCCAGGGCCAGCAAGGTTTTATAGACCGCCGGGAATCGTCTTTCCAGGGTGTTTTCCGGCGGCCGGCCGTCAATCCCGGCCTGCTCCACGGAAACGGCGTTGGTGGTTACCAAACCGCTGACGATATCTTCACCCTGATCGCTTAATGCATAATCACCCCATAAAGCCACCCGCCTGACTTTACGATAAGGATGCGCCGTGAATAAAACGCCGCTGCCCGAATCCGGCCCTAAATTGCCGAAGACCATAGCCTGCACGATTACCGCCGTCCCCCATGCATCGGAAACATCCATAAGAGCCCGGTATTCTCTGGTTTTCTCGGCATCCCAGGAATCAAGGACCATCTCCACGGCGCCGATAATCTGCAGCCAGGGGTCATCCGGAATGCCTATTCCCACACTTCGGATACTCTTCTGATAATCAAGAGCCAACTCCTTCATCTGCAGCGGTGAAAATTGCCGTTTCACTTCCACGCCATGTCGGGCCTTTGCCGCATCCATCAACTCCTGGAATTTTTCCCGGTCCATACCGCGCGTCATGGCCCATGATTGCAAAAACCGCCGGTAATTATCCCAGGCCAGCGATTCCTGCCCGCTGATAGAGGCAAATCCCTCGACAATCTCCTCATTCAAACCCACGTTATGGATAGTGGCCATCATGCCGGGCATCGAGATGGCGGCGCCACTCCGCACCGAGAAGAGCAACGGTTGCTTTGGATCGCCATACTTGCGCCCCGTCCTTTCTTCAACCCGGGAGATGGATTCGCGCACTTGCCGCATGAACTCATCTCGGGCTTTATTAAATCCTTTTACAACAGACCAGCAGCGAAATATTTCAGTGGTAATAATAAAACCCGGCGGCACCGGCTTGTTATCCGCGGCCAGCAGCGTCAGATTGTATCCCTTGTTGCCGAGATGAATCAGATTATTTGTAAACGGGTTCTTGTCATGCAGAAAGCTGATGGCTTTTTCCGGATTATAGGTCATCAACAAATCCAGGCTGTTTTCATCCAACAGATCCTTCTGGCGCTCCAAGGTCAGAATTATCTGGGTAATAAAATTGTCGAAATGTTGCAAACCAAAAGTACCGGAAATCAAATTCCGGAAAAATGCTTCCGACAAACGCAGAATGCTGCCGTTGACATCCTTGTCGTCCCAAAGACTTAAATACTTGGGCTGTAGATTTTTTGCCTCAATCTGCGGGATGATAATCGAAAGATTATTCTGGTGGACATTGGTGTAATAAGCATAAATTACATCCTTGACCCCTTCCGACAAACCTCGGAAGATATCCAGGTACTGGGTATAGGAAAACCTTTTAATGCTCAGCGAACTCGACAGCAAAGCCACATAGGTTTCCAGACGTCGACTGGTGATGCCGTCCAGCTTTAAAGCCCGCAGATACAATCTGATACACTTTATGATCCGGATAAAAGTGGCCTGTGTAATAAACGAAAGATTGACGGTCTTCGGTAGTTTTTCAAAATATATATTGGCCAGATTTTCAAGCCTGAAGGCCAGGCTGAGGGCGTCAAATTTCTTTTCCCGGTACCGACCATACACCGAGGGTATATCAGCGGCTATATGACGCTTGTGATATATATCTTCCTTAGCCTCAAAGATCTCTTCACTCAATATTATCTGATGAAGATCTTCAAGATGCTTTAACAGAGCCCTGAGGCACTGATACGTATCACAGGATGCCAGATCGGCCAGCAGGCTCTCCATCTTCGAAAAGCCCATGTTGGCGGCCTGCTGTAGTTGATGACGCAATTCCTGAAATCCCAGATTGTATTTCTGATGCAATAACTTATACATATCGGCCAGCAGCGCAAACCGTCGGATTTCCGCGGCCGGCAAGTCGTTCTGTTGGCTAAGAAAAAGATGCCGCTGCTGGTCGTCCCATTTGAGTATATCCGCCACCAAGATAATCTCGGGTCGTGTAAATATCCTCCCCATAAGGCGGTGCATGTCATCGACAAAAGGGCCGTTGCTGCTGACTTCGGCAAGAACCTCCGGCGGCAGAAACGGTACGAGCAGTTTCTTGTCACGGGTTTTCCAGAACTCAAAAATCGCCTCGATAAAATTAACGATTAAATTGCTGCTTTCCACATGACTCTGTTTACGCAAAAAATGAATCAGCAGATCCTTGCGGTTGTTGATCTCGTCAATCTCGGTTGAAACATCCCGTAGAACCCCCTCCGCACCGATCTCATTAAAAAAAACCGGCATAAGCTTGGCAAACTGCTTAAAAAGGTTATAGATCGGGGCAATGGGGTGATTGAGCAACCCGGTAATATCACGCTGAAAAAGATCTGTATCTTTTACACAGGTGCCGGTAAGCATGAGATTGATGATCAGGGCGGAAAAAAGGGTTGAACACCACTTCGGCTCCTGCATAATGAGGTTAATCCACACCCGGACATTGGTAAGGTGGGCAGGGTTGGCGATGGGCTGCCAGTCCTCATCAATACCGCTGACATTGGCGTACTGAAAGCCGAACCGCACGGTTTCCCAGAGAAAGGCCTCTACCAGGCGGCTATTGCTGCGGTTGAAAACCTCGGTACCCAATAGCTGTATGCATTGGAGGGAGGTATAAGGATACTTTCGAACATTGACCTTCAACAGCCTGAAGGCCGTCAACAGAAAACTTTCAATTTCCTCAAAACTCTGTCTTCTAACAAGTTGTACCAAACTACGGTTGATTTCTCGCAGGGTCTCTTCGTGAATCAGGGCAAGCCCTTTGGTCTCCATGATCCGGAAAAGAAAAAGAAGTTTCCGGTTTTCAGCAAACCGATCAGCCCCCTGACCGGATGTCGCGCCGGGGCTGCCTGCCACGGCCGGCCCCCCTGCGTCCGCGGGGGACGCCTCGCCAAGTTTTTCCGCCACTTCCTTATAAAGACGGACAAACGCCATATGCGCCGGCATGGCCAGTAAACACTCCACGGCCTTGCGAGGATCAGCCTCGACATTGACTGCGGCGAGGCGATCAAGATGCTCTTGCATCTGCTGGTGGGATATGGCATTGAATAGTTTGCCGGCTTCCCAGCCCCGACACGGCGAGCCGGGTCTTTCCTCACATTGCGAGGAAAACCAGGCCAACGGATCTTCTTCGCTTAACCAATATTGATAATTAAAGGAAAGAATTTTCTGCAAGAGCCGGGCAACCGGTTCGAAATCATATGCCGGCCGGGCGGCCGATTCCTTACCGGCGACCACCAACAGGCGGGCGGCTATCTTTTTAACGGGATGATGACCTTGGACCATAAAGATCAGGACCTGATCCTCCAGGCCGCACAGCATGGAAAAACAATCAGCTATAACAGATTGATATCGAGGCAGGGAAACATCATCAAGTAGGGTGGCCAATTTTTCTACATAGGCCAGAAGGGCCTCCATCGTCTGCGACAACAGATTTTCCTTCTTCTTTGAGGCGGCAATAGTCTCAAAAAATATTGCGACAAAGCAGGCAAAGGCCTCCGGTCCCCTTTCATGCCGCAGATAGTGCCCAATATTTTTAAGGACAAAAGCGCGTAATTTCGGGATGATCAATCCCCAGTTCCGATAAGGATGACTGATCTCGTAAAGCAAGCCCTCCAGGTTCTTATGAATGCCCTTAAAATTGGCGACGATTTCCAATAATACCGCATAGGAAGGAGCAATGGTAACTTCCTGGGCTGTTTCCAACAGATTGGCCCGCAACGCATCGGATTCAATCGTTATCGCGGGGGGGGAATTCTTTGTCCGTTTCTTCGTTTTACTCATAGAAAAGGCTGACGGTGTCTTAAAAATATCTGGTTTTCGTCACTTACAAAGTAACTACTCACGGGATTAACGCCTTGTCAGCGCTAACCACCATAACTGTAACTTACAAATCAGTAAGGCTTCTGGGCGTCCATATGCAGAATCAGATCCAATACCCGATTGGAATAACCCCATTCATTATCATACCAGGCCATCACCTTGACCATGGAACCAAGAACCTTGGTCGAGTCGGCATCCACCACCGAGGAATGCGAGTTGCCCTGATAATCTATGGAAACCAGCGGCTCGTCCGAATAACCGAGATAACGGCTGGCAGACTCCCGCAGCGCCTGATTAACTTCCGGCGCCGTCACCTCCTTTTCCACCTCAATTACCACATCGACCATCGACACATTCGGCGTGGGCACACGAACCGCAAGGCCGTCAAACTTTCCTTTCAGTTCGGGAATTACCAACGAAATAGCCGCCGCCGCCCCGGTTTTTGTGGGGATCATGGACAAGGCCGCCGCCCGGGCTCTGCGAAAATCATTATGTGGAAAGTCAAGGAGTCGCTGATCGCCGGTATAGGCGTGAATAGTCGTCATCAGCCCCCGCTTTATGCCGAACCGATCCAGAATCACGCGGGCGACCGGTGCCAGACAATTTGTCGTGCATGAGGCATTGGAGATTACATGGTGCGCTGTTGGATCGTATTCATCCTCATTAACGCCCATGACAATGGTTTTGACATCACCCTTTGCCGGCGCAGAAATAACCACCTTACCGGCGCCTGCTTCGATATGCGCCCGGGCCTTCTCCGCATCGGTAAAACGGCCGGTAGCCTCAACGACATAATCCACCCCGATATTTCCCCAGGGAATATCAGCCGGATTTTTATGGTTAAAAACCCTGAGATGACGGTCGGCCACGACAATCCCCGCATCATCGGCCTTGACGGTTTTATCAAAAGCACCCATCACCGAATCATATTTAAGCAGATGGGCCAGACACTTATTATCCGTCAGGTCATTGATGGCCACGACCTCAATATCGGCAAAAGCTTCATCCTTGCCGATCGCCCGGAAAACATTTCTGCCGATCCGCCCAAAACCATTGATCCCAATTTTTATTGCCATTAACGACCTCCTTCTCCCTTTTCCTGGGTTTGATTAAAGTCCTGCCCCTGCTTCAGGGCTTGTGGGTAAAATTTACATCCGCACAGATATGTCGCGCCCTGTGATAAAGCCGCAGATATTTCTCCATGACCACATCCCAGGTATAATATTTGTGAATATGCGCCACAGCCGTCTGCTGGATAGTCCTTATCATATCAGGCTGTTCCCTGAAAACTTTCATAGCCCGCTGCATGGTATCCATAAGCGCTTGTACTGAATGTTCCTTATAGGCAAAGCCGGTCACGCCGTCCACAACTTTAACCAGGCCGCCAACCTGGTGAACGATTGGGATATTCCCCGCCAATTGGGCGATAAAATCGGTAAGGCCGCAGGGTTCATACCGGGAGGGAATCAGGAAAAAATCGCCGGCCGCGTAAATTTGATTGGCCAGGACGGTATCATATCCCCGCAACACACAGATTCTGCCCTCGTTTCTCTTATCCTCCGCCAGTCCGACAAGATCCGCCTCGATCTCCTTGGCGCCGGTTCCCAGAATCAGGACCTGAAAAGCCTTATCCCGGGGAAGCAAGGCATGAAGGGCTTCAACCAGTATATCCACACCCTTCTGGACCATCAGGCGGCCGATCATGGTAAAAAGAGGCTGATCAGGCCTGAGCCCCAAACCGCCAGCCGGGCTGACGCCGGTAGATCCTCCTTTTGCAATGGTCCGCACCAGATCATATCGGCATTTTTTTTTGCCGGCCAGCTTGCCGTGGCGCGGATCAAAGGCCGCCGGCAGACCCAACTTTTCAGGTTGCCGCGTGTCAAAATCAGCCGGGGTTATGCCGTTGGTTATTCCTTCGAGCCGCACCCCCCTTGCCAGTAGCTGATGGCCAAGCCCGCCGGTCAATGCGTCGTCATCGGTCTCCTGTAGCTCCCGTGCATAATTTTCACTTACCGTATTGAGTACGGCAAAGGAAGAAGCCGCCAGAAAGGGATCAAATTTGCCGTCAAGCGTATTATCTATAATAAATTGACGGGGCAATCCGCAGATCGTTTGAGCAAAAAGCAGATCATCAACCTCCTGATGATAGCCCTGACCGGCATTGTGAATGGTAACGAGTACGCCGCTTTGCCGAAAATAATCGCGATACTTGCCATCATGCCTGATCATGGCGGGCAGGATAGCGGTATGGCCGTCCTGGCAATGAATGACGGAAGGCCTTTCACCAAGAATACACATAAGCTTGACGGCTGCCTTCTGCAGGAGGACATTCATGGCAAAGTAGTCATAATGACCGATGCCCTGTACGCGGGCCGGGTCCGCCGCCTCTTCCGCGACCGTATATGTATAGACGCCTTGCTTCTCCCGATAACGCTCCGCATCCACGAGATAAACCGTAACGCCAGCCTGTTTTTGCGCCCAGATGGACACGGACTCCAGCCGTTTTACTCCCACATACGGCATATTAACGGTAAAAGACCTATCCTGCTCCACAAAACCGAGTTCGGCGGGTTTCATGAAGCCGTAAAGCGGCAGAACCACGCTGACCGCCCGCCCAGATCGGGCCAGGGCGTTGGCAAGCTGTCTACACACATCCTTTACGCCGCCGGCGCCGGCCAGCCCTTCATATTCCCTGGTTACCATCCAGATATTGGTTATTGCGTCCTCTTGAGATCCTTCATACATTATTATTGTAAATCTCCCAAATTGTCTTCCTCGCCAGCCAATGTCTTATCAATACCCATCATCCTGAATCCGTGACGGCTTACTGCCTATAAACACCTTATTGGTTTGATTTTATTAGACTTTTATACCTAGCCAACAAGTTGAAAAAATTCACCCGCCGCCCTACGGGACGTCCGATAACGGCGCACCTGCTTTGTTGGCGACTCGTTGATATACCTAAGTATTATCAACATCGTTGCCGCCGCGCATCTGCACCGTTCTCGGACGTTCAC
>CAYWUR010000073.1:0-8444 GCA_964460745.1 uncultured Desulfobulbia bacterium
TCGTTTCGACCTCCGATGCGTACTCCCTGTACGTGAGGAGGGCAAAACGGACGAATATGGGGTGCAGCTGAATAGTTACCCTCTATCTTTAAAAAATCTTTCATTATAAAAAGCAGAATTCCAGGCGCCGCCAGGAACCGGTCGCGGTAAAAGGCAATTATCCGACAGGCTCCTGGAACGCAAAGGAGTATTTATAAAGCGAAAACGGCAACCTGTCAATTTAAAAAAGGTTCGAACCAAGTTCGAACCTTGTGTTATCGAAGGTCTATTGTTTCAAATGGAGCGGGAAACGAGATTCGAACTCGCGACTTCAACCTTGGCAAGGTTGCACTCTACCACTGAGTTATTCCCGCTCACTTTTTCTTCATATCAGAAATGTGTGCGAATATAACCGGCGCAGCAGAAATTTGTCAACAAAAAAAGCCGAATCCTGGCGGGCATAAATGCAAATTTTTCATTTTTTTAAAAAAATCAGCACAACGCTATTGCCAGCCGAACATACAAATTGGTATAGATAATTGCGGCCAGCAAACCGACATTACAAGTACAACTTGCCGGGTTGACGAAAATTTTCCGTCTGGTCAAATCCCGACGACCGAAATCAGTGCGATCCGTAGCGATATATCATGCGCATGATTAAGACGTCGCAAGTAGATCACTTACGAGAAATCAACCACTTGAACAGGAGCGCCGTATGGACTTATCGTCGCAAAGAATCGGCCGGATACACCGGCGCACCAAAGAAACAGACATCAATCTCTCTTTCTGCGTTGACGGCAAGGGTGAGACCGCGATCAATACCGGCGTTGCCTTCATGGATCACATGCTTACCCTTTTTGCCGTGCATGGTTTTTTCGATATCTCCATCGCAGGCACAGGGGATATAGATGTAGATTACCATCATACAGTGGAAGACCTGGGCATCTGCCTGGGGCAGGCGCTGAAGGCCGCCCTAGGCAACATGAACGGTATCTGCCGTTACGGCTCCAGCAACATCCCAATGGACGAGTCTCTGGCCCGGGTGACAATAGATATCTCCAACCGACCTTACCTGCATTACGACGTTTCTATAAAAGATCAAAAAGTCGGAACCTTCGATACGGCTCTGGCAAAAGAATTCCTCTGGGCTTTTGCCCTGCATGGCGGCCTTACCCTCCACGTAGATTTGCTACACGGCCAGAATACACATCACATACTGGAAGCGATTTTCAAGGCCCTGAGCCGTGCCCTGAGCCAGGCCGTCGCTACCGACCCCAGGATTTCCGGGCCGCTATCTTCAAAAGGAACTTTATAAGCCGCATAAGCCGCTACAACAAAATGGAGCCTGACCGTGAATAAATTTTATTCCGCCTTAACATTTGATGTATTCGTAAAAAGTCAGTCAACACTAGTGTTAATATTAATCACGCTTTGCACGTTCACCGGCTGTACAACAAAAAAACCTGCCGAAAGAGCGGCGCCGGCCCGTATAGCCTCAATCGTCGTCCTGCCAACCGAGACGGCAATAACCCATAAAAACTCGCACCCTCCTCTCCATCCAAGCCGACAACTTGAAGACGGCGCGGCCGTTCTCAGCGCCCTCATTGCCGATTACTTTACGGACAAGCCGGGCGTCAGAATTATAAGCCAGCCCCAGCAGGAAAGTCTGGCATCCGAATCGGTGCTGGACCAAATCTCCCTGGCAAAAAAAATAGGTACGCAGGTAGGAGGCGACGCTGTATTGATGAGTACCGTTAATCGCTACCATCCGCGAGGTGGCACAAAATTATCAGTTGACAGCGCCGCCTCCGTGGCCTTTGACTATAAACTGGCGGAAGTCAAAACAGGACGCATTTTATGCTCCGGCGCTTTTGACGAAACTCAGCAAGCCGTATTTGAAAATATGTTCGCTTTTATGAGATCATTTAAGAGAGGCTTCAGGTGGATAACGGCGGAAGAATTGGCCAAAGAGGGACTCATAAGAAAATTCGATGATTGTCCTTACTTAAGCGCGCCGCATTAATGCCGGCCATTCAACGCCGCTACAGAGACAATGCGTTGATTACCACTAGGGCACTGAAAAAAAGCGCCAACCGTAAAATCGGCCGGGCCATGCATACCTATAATATGTTGTGTGACCATGACCGAGTTCTGGTCGCTGTCTCCGGCGGGGTTGATAGCCTTGTCCTTGCCTGGCTGCTTGATCAATGGCGCCACAAATCGCCGATTGATTATGAGATATTGGCTGTTCATCTGGATATGGGTTTCGATGATGACAGCCGGCGGCTTGTTGCCGAACAGCTTAACAGACTACAGGTGCCCTTCCTGATTAAAAAAATCAATTCCGACGAGAAAGCCTTCGAGGTTGAAGACAACAAAAGTGCCTGCTACCAATGCGCCAGACGACGGCGTAATCAGCTGTTCTCCCTGGCGGCGGAAAAAAAATTTTCAAAAATAGCCTTCGGCCACCACCGAGAAGACATTATTGAAACATTTTTCCTTAATATTTTTTACAGCGGCAATATAAGCACCATGGTTCCCAGACAGAATCTCTTCGACGACCGTCTGGCCATTATCCGCCCCCTGGCTTTCCTCGACAAGGAGGAAATCCGGGAGATCGCCGTTACGCTGGACATCACCCCGGTTGCCAATCCATGCCCCATGGGCGACCGCTCCAAACGCGCAGAGATCAGAAATCTTCTGCACGACCTCTACATGAAACATCCCGGCATAAAACCCAATATCTTTAACGCATTGACAAACATAAGAGCCGAATATCTGTTACGCCCCCTTGCCGACGATTGACCGGACTTTCTTACGAGGCCATCAACACTCGTTTGTAATAACGGCTAAAGTTTGGCGGGGAAATGACGATAATTACTATATAGGGGTAATGTTCATCGTGAATAATTTCACAAGGAATTTTGCGGTATGCTAAACAGTATGGCTAAATTGGATCAACCGGCACCACCATTCCTCCACGCCGGTCGGGAAGGGGACAATTTCGAAAGCGTCTTGCCTGACTTGATGGCGGAGCTTGAACATTACAAAAATCAATCCTTATGGTTGTCGCGTACCAATGAGTTGCATAGCCGCTTAGCCGGGGCAGTTGACGTGTCAAGCATAATCGAGGCCTTTTCAATCTGGTTAATGCCGCTGGCGGCGCATGACCTGATTGCCTATAAAAATCTGGATCGGCAAAGAGAGCACTTTTTCTGCTCCTGCCATGGCCCGGAAAGACGGCAAGCCCTAAAAACCGCCGAAGAGGCATTAGCCCGACTTACCGACCAAGATGAAATCGCCCCTTATTGTTTAAATAATTATTATGCGCAGGCCTGGGAAATAATATCAGCCGAGGGCAGAGGGGTTATTATTCTTCTCCGGCGGGACCGGTTAATCAACCAACCGGAATCGCAGATAGTCGCTAACGCCCTCGAGATACTGAACGATCCCCTGCAACGCGCCCTGGTTTATGATAATTTATATGAACAGGCGAGCCGGGACACCCTTACCGGCATGGCCAACCGGCGGGTTTTTGAAGAAAGAATAAATCCGATAATGGAAAGTGCCGTCCGGCATGGCCATCCACTGACGATTGCAAGTATGGATCTGGACAAATTCAAACAAATCAATGATCGGCAGGGTCACGCCGCCGGCGACCGGGCCTTGCAGATGGTGGCGCGGACAATGGCCGCGTCTATCAGGGGAAGCGACCTACTCGTCCGCATGGGAGGCGACGAGTTTCTTCTATTAATGCCTGACACCGACTTACAGTCTGCACAAATTCTCGCACAGCGTTTGTGGCAAAAAATCGACCGATTGAGCATCAATACCAATGGCGTCGACCGACTTGGCATCAGTATAGGAATAGTCCAATGGCAACCGGGGTTGACCAAAAATGACTGGTTGCAATTGGCTGACGACACCCTCTACAAGGCAAAGGGAATGACCAGAACAAAGGTCTGCGCCGCTTAAAGGCCCGACAACAACCATTACTTGATGCCGGTATGCCCGAACCCGCCATCCTGGCGGACGGTTTTATCCAATTTTTCGACAACCTTAAGCATGGCTCTGGAGACAGGGGCCAGGACAAGCTGAGCAATGCGGTCCTTTCTATTGATCGTAAATGGCGGGCGGCCAAGGTTAATGAGACCAATTTTAACCTCACCACGGTAATCGGCATCAATAGTACCGGGACTGTTGACAATGGAGATGCCATGCTTTATTGCCAACCCGCTCCGGGGCCGAACCTGTAGTTCGTATCCGGGCGGAATACTCACGGCAAAACCGGTGGGAATCAATTTGATTTCACCGGGCGCGATGACGACAGGGGCGACAACAGCGGCCGCCACATCCATGCCGGCCGCCAATTCTGAGTGATATACCGGCAAGGGTAGATCCCGGCTGTTTTTCTGATCAAGCCAGCAAAAATTGATAGATACAGGTTGCATTGCAAATTAGCCAGTCTTTATCGGTTACCTTTCAATCTATCCGTCTAAAGGCTCCCAGTCAATTTCATCCGGGTCCAGGGGGCCCAGAACGCTTACCGTAAACTCATTGGCGCCGAAGATGCTTTCCGCCAACGCGGTAACATCTTGAGAACGTACCTGCTCTATTGCCGCCATTTCCTCATCAAGGGCTATGTAACGACCAAACCATAATTCATTCCGCGCAATCCGCATCATAATTGCTTCCATGTTTTCCGCGGAAAGATATAATCCACCTCGGAGAAATTCCTTGTTGTCTTCAAGCTCTGCCGCCGGGATTGTGTCTTTTCTCAATTTTTGAACTTCTTTGGCAATCACGGCCAAGGCCTCATTCAATGACGATTTTTCCACACCGACATAAATGGCCAGGTAACCGCAGTCCAGAAAAGATGTGATATAAGAGTAGATAGAATACGCCAGACCGCGTTTTTCCCTGATTTCCTGAAATAACCGGGAACTCATGTTGCCGCCCAGCAACACGTTGAGAAGGATAAATTTGTACCGCTCTTCGGCGACCACGGGTAAACCATACGTGCCGATAAGCATATGGACCTGTTCCAGTGATTTGTCGTAGACAACCCGCTTTGCGGTTAATTTCGGCGGCGCCTGCCGCGCCGGCAAACCATTGCGGTTTCGTTTCATTATTCCGGCGCCGGACGCGGCAAACTTTTTTTCCCAGAGTTCGACAAAATTATTATGGTCGACATTACCGGCGGCGGAAATGAGAATTTTGCCGGGTAAATAAAACCGTTCAACATAATCGAGCAGTTTTTTGGAATCCATGGCGCTGACTACTTCTCGGGACCCCAGTATAGATTTGCCGAGTGGATGTCTGCCCCACAAAAGTGCGGCAAAAAGATCATGAATATACTCGTCCGGCATATCTTCCACCATGCTGATTTCCTGCAGGATGACATGGCGCTCCCGTTCGATTTCTTCTTCGCTGAAAAGCGAATTGAAAAAAAGATCAGAATATAAATCAACCAGTTTGGGCAAATGAATATCAAGAACGGTGGCGTAAAAGCAGGTAACCTCTCTTGAAGTGAAGGCGTTGGACACGCCGCCCAAGACATCCAGCTCTCTGGCAATCTGTTGGGCAGAACGGTGGCGGGTTCCCTTAAAAAACATGTGCTCCACAAAGTGCGCGGAACCATTGTTCAAGTCATGTTCATCCCGGGAGCCGACATCAACCCAGATGCCCACCGCTACCACCCTGGAATGCGGAAGACTTTCCGTAACGATCCGTACACCGCTATCAAGGGCGGTTTTATTATACATGGATCATGGCCGGCAAGTATTGAATATTCGCTTTATCATATTGCGTTTAAAGATGGCAGGCGCCGACTCGTTATTTTTTTGCCAAGGCCGCTTTGCGGCTTAATCTGATCTTGCCACGGCTGTCAATATCCAGAACCTTGACCATAACCTCGTCCCCCTCGTGCAGGACATCGGTGACCTTATTCACCCGCCCTTCTTCAAGCTCCGAGATATGAACCAGGCCGTCCGTACCCGGCATAATTTCGACAAATGCGCCGAAGTCTTTAATAGTCTTGACAATTCCTTTATAGATTTTGCCGACCTGCGCCTCCTGAGTAAGCTCCTCAATACGCCCGACCAATTCTTTGGCAGCCTCGCCATTCAGGGCGAAGACCTTGACAAAACCTGAGTCATCGACCTCGATCTTCGCGTTAAATTCCGTCGAGAGTCCTTTAATAATCTTCCCGCCCGGCCCAATGAGATTGCGTATTTTGTCGGGATTAATCTGGATGGTAAAATATTTAGGTGCATGTTCGGCTATCTCCGCACGCGGTTGCGGTATAGCTTCCAGCATTTTGCCAAGTATATGTAATCGGCCCTTTTTCGCCTGCGCCAGAGCTTTAGTCATGATGTCCTGGCTCACCCCCTCGATCTTGATATCCATCTGGAGCGCGGTTATGCCATCTTCGGTACCCACTACCTTGAAATCCATATCGCCCAGATGATCTTCATCACCGAGAATGTCGGAGAGAATGGCGACGGCATCTCCTTCCTTAATTAGCCCCATGGCGATGCCTGACACCGGTTTTTTAATCGGCACGCCGCCGTCCATAAGAGCAAGGCTTGCACCGCACACCGTTGCCATGGATGAAGAACCATTGGACTCGGTAACCTCCGAAACCACGCGCATGGCATATGGAAAATTGTCAGAGGGCGGCAAGACGCCACGGATGCCACGTTCAGCCAAGGCGCCATGACCAATATCACGGCGGCTGGGGCCCCGCATGAAACGAACCTCGCCTACACAGTAAGGCGGAAAATTATAATGCAGCATAAAATTTCTGAACGATTCGCCATATAATGTTTCTATCCTTTGCTGGTCTCCTTCGCTGCCAAGCGTCGCCGTCACCACCGCCTGGGTCTCGCCGCGGGTAAACAGGGCGGAGCCATGCGTCTTAGGCAGGCAACCGACATCGCACGTTATAGGACGAATATCGTCAAATTTTCTGCCGTCTATTCGTGTATGATCTTTGATGATTCTATCCCGCATGATTTTTTTCTTGAATTCATCCAGAATTTTGCCAACCGCTCCCGCATCATCTTCATCAGCAAAGGCGGCGGTTATTTTTTCCTTCAGGCCACTGTACAGGTTGGCACGCTCCATTTTATCCGCGGTAACCACGACCCTTTTAATATCGGCGGCGGCAAGTTCCTCCACGCGTTTTTTCAGTTGTTCATCTATTTCAACCTGCTCCACGTCACGTTTTGGTTTGCCGACTGCCTGCCGCAGTTCATCCTGCATATCCAACAAGGCCTGCAATTGCCGATGTCCAAAAAATATGCCATCCAAGACCTCTTGTTCCGACAGGCAATCAGCGCCGCCCTCTACCATCACCACGGCAGTTCTGGTTCCGGCGACGACGATGTCCATGCGGGAGACATCCAGTTGGTCTTTAGTCGGATTCAACACATACTCACCGTCGATATAGCCAACCCGCACCGCGACCACCGGCGTGGAAAAAGGGATATCCGAAATCAGCAAAGCACTTGAAGCCCCGAGCATGGTCAGGATGTCGGGATCATTCTGCTGATCACAGGATAAGACCGTACCGATAACCTGGGTCTCTGTTGTATAACCTTTGGGGAACAAAGGCCGTAAAGGACGATCAATTATTCTACAGGTCAATGTTTCCTTTTCACTGGGGCGCCCGATCTCCCGCCGGAAGAAACTTCCCGGAATCCGACCGACCGCGTACAACCTTTCCTGGTACTCAATGGTCAGCGGCAGAAAGCCCATATCTTCTTTAGGGGTCTTTGCCGCTGTCGCTGTCACCAACACTACTGTCTCACCATATGTTACAAGGACAGAGCCGTTGGCCTGCTTGGCCACACGGCCGGTTTCAATGGTAAGTGTCCGGCCGCCGATTTCGGCTTCAATTTTTTTTAACATGCATTCTCCTTATTCTTGATGATCGCTAAATAACTAACCAGTATTTAGCGTGCTATAAATCATGGGGATGAAACCGCACCCACCCCTGCGGCCGGGTTAAATTACGATATTGTCAGGCCGACTAAAAAACAATGTAAACACAAAAAATTAACGTGGCTGGAGTACGCGCAATAATCCTGTCTTTCCTTAGGCCGCATTACAGCGGCCAAGGGGCATGCCTTTTCAAGAAAAAAATAATATTGCCGGTCCGCTTGCAGACCGGACAATTCAGGCGCTATTTCCGTATGCCGAGTTCCTGAATAAGGGTACGGTACCTATTGATGTCCACCTTCTGTAGGTAATTCAACAACCGGCGCCGTTGGCCAACCAGTTTAAGCAGTCCGCGTCTGGAGTGGTGATCCTTATGATGGACCTTGAAATGCTCCGTCAGGTAGTTGATGCGATCGCTCAACAGAGCGACCTGCACCTCCGATGAACCGGTATCCGTTTCATGGGTCTTGAATTTTTCAATAATTTTGTGTTTTTGTTCAGCTTGCTGCGCCACGATTAAC
>CAYWUR010000074.1:0-8406 GCA_964460745.1 uncultured Desulfobulbia bacterium
AGATAGAGGCCAGCTACGGCGTCCGGCATCAGCACCTGGACGGCAAGACCATCAGCCTGATTTTTGACAAACCCTCCACCCGCTCCCGCGTTTCTTTCGAAGCGGCCATGTATGGCCTGGGTGGACAGGTTATCTTTCTATCCGCCAAAGATACCCAGCTTTCCAGAAGTGAACCGCTTAAGGACACGGCGCGGGTCATGTCCCGTTACGTTGACGGGCTGGTCGTAAGAACCTTCGGCCAGTCGGTGATCGAGGAACTGGCGTCTTATTCCTCTATTCCGGTGATCAATGCCCTGACGGATCTTTTCCATCCATGTCAGGTCTTAAGCGATATCATGACCATTATTGAAAAAAAAGGCGATATTGCGGACCTGCGGATCGCCTGGGTCGGTGACGGCAATAATATGGCGAATACCTGGATTCAGGCAGCCGGCCGTCTGGGGTTTGCCCTGACTCTTGCCTGTCCCCCCGGCTATGAACCGGATACGGCAATTGTGGAAACAGCGCGGCGCGAGGCGGTCAAGCCCATTACCATAGTGCGGAACCCGGCGGATGCCGTCCTACAGGCCGATGTGGTCAATGTGGATGTCTGGGCCAGCATGGGCCAGGAAAAAGAACAGGAAGAGCGTCTGGAAATATTTCGACCCTATCAGGTCAACAGCGCGTTGCTTGCGCAAGCGAAGAAAGACGGCATTGTCCTGCACTGCCTTCCTGCCCACCGCGATGAGGAAATCAGCGAAGATGTTCTGGAAGGACCGCAATGCGTGGCCTTTGATCAAGCCGAAAATAAGCTCCATATTCACAAGGCAATTCTGGAAAAACATCTTCTGTGATTAAGTTTTTCTCCTGTCCGCACCTTTGGGCATCTGGTAACTGTTCAGCTGTACCCCATCTCGGAGTCTGCGCTTACCTCGTCCATTTCGCCCTCCTCACGTACAGGGAGTACGCATCGGAAGTCGAAACGAACGAACCTGGGGCACATCTGAACAGTTACGGTTACGAGTTTATGGAAATTTATTGCCCCTACTGAATTAAGTTACGGCATCTGCATCGTTCTTGAACGCTCACGAAACCGGATTAACTTCAAGTGGTTGTCATGGCTTGGCGCCGTTCTTTGTCACGGCGTCGGGATATTTTTTACCTCGGGAGAATATTTAAATAATATGAAAGATGTTAAAAAAATTGTTCTGGCCTATTCAGGCGGTCTTGATACCTCGGTAATTCTCAAATGGCTGCGGGAAAAATATCAGTGCCCGGTGGTGGCCTTTGCCGCCGACGTCGGCCAGCAGGAAGATTGGGAGTCCGTGCGGCGGAAAGGGCTGGCGACCGGTGCTGAAAAGGTAATAATTTCGGATCTGAAAGAGGAATTCGTCAAGGATTATATTTTCCCGGCCTTCCGTGCCAACGCCATATATGAAGGTTCCTACCTGCTCGGCACCTCCCTGGCCCGTCCCCTGATCGCCGAAGAGCAGGTGCGTATTGCCGTGGCTGAGGGCGCTGACGCGGTCAGCCACGGCGCCACCGGCAAGGGCAATGATCAGGTGCGCTTTGAATTGAGCTACCTGGCGTTGCGGCCGGATTTAACGATTATCGCGCCCTGGCGAATATGGGATCTTGATTCGCGGACCAAATTGATCGCTTATGCGCAGAAGCACAATATTCCGGTTCCGGTAACCAAGGCGAAACCATACAGTTCGGATGAAAATCTGCTCCACATCAGTTTTGAGGGCGGCATCCTGGAGGACCCCTGGCAGGAACCAGATGCGTCGATGTTCAAATTAAGCAAATCACCGGAGGCCGCGCCGGACCGACCGACTTATATAGAGATTGACTTTGAGCGGGGCAACCCGGTTGCCATCGACGGTAAAACTTTACCGCCTGCCGTTCTTTTTGCCGAACTTAACCGGTTGGGCGGCGAAAACGGTATCGGTCGGCTCGATATTGTTGAGAATCGTTTCGTGGGCATGAAATCCAGGGGCGTCTATGAAACGCCGGGCGGCACTATTCTGCGGGCCGCGCACCGCGACCTGGAAACAATTACCATGGACCGCGAGGTCATGCGGATCAGGGACAGTCTGGTGCAACGATATTCCGAGCTGATTTACAACGGGTTCTGGTTTGCCCCGGAGATGCGTCTGTTACAGAAAACCATGGATGAGGCCCAGGTAAACGTCAGCGGCGTCGTCCGGCTGAAGCTTTACAAGGGCAATTGTCAGCCGGTGGGCCGTAAATCCGACCGCTCTCTCTATCAGGAAAGTTTTGCCACTTTTGAGGAAGATGAAGTCTATAATCAGGCGGATGCCGAGGGTTTTATCAAACTCAATGCCCTGCGTTTGCAGATTCAGGCATTGCGGGACAGGAAAACAAAATAAATGGGACAAAATACGAAAGGGGATGTATCAGCCAAAGCTCCGATCAAGCCGTGGGGCGGTCGTTTTGCCGAAAAGACGGCGGCTTCCGTCGAGGCCTTTACCGCCTCTATTCATTTTGATGCCCGCCTGGCACGCTATGATATCGCCGGCAGCCGTGCTCATGCCGGCATGCTGGCCCGCCAGGGGTTGATTACCTCCGGGGAACGCGATCTTATCCTGCAGGGGTTGACGGATATTGAACAGGAAATCGTTACCGGCGAATTTGTCTTCAGGCCCGAGCTGGAAGATATTCACATGAATATTGAGAAGGTCCTGACGGAAAAAATCGGGCCGGCCGGGGAAAAGCTGCACACGGCCAGAAGCAGAAACGATCAGGTGGCGCTTGACCTGCGTCTCTATCTGCGGGATGAAACGCGGCGGCTCATGGATTTATTAACGGAGGCGCAGAAGGCCTTGGTGTTGCTCGCCCGACAGGAGTCGACAACGGTCATGCCCGGCTATACCCATCTGCAGCGCGCCCAACCGGTGCTGGTTGCCCATCATCTGCTGGCCTATTATGAAATGTTCGGGCGTGACAAGGAACGACTGGATGATTGTCTGCAACGCATCAACGTTATGCCCCTCGGCAGTGCCGCATTGGCCGGAACCGGCCTGCCCATTGACCGGGATTTCGTGGCACGGGAACTGGACTTCCCGGCAATAACCGCCAATAGCATGGATACGGTGGGGGACCGGGATTTTTGTGTCGAGTTCCTTGCCGCCGGCGCCCTTATCCAGATACATCTCAGCCGTCTTGCCGAGGAGTTGGTACTCTGGACAAGCCAGGAGTTTGCCTTTATTGAAATTGCCGATAAATTCTGTACCGGCAGCAGCATCATGCCACAGAAGAAAAATCCGGATATTCCGGAATTGATCCGCGGCAAAAGCGGGCGGGTGACCGGCAATCTGATGGCCATGCTGATGATTCTTAAAGGTCTGCCCCTTACCTATAATCGTGATCTACAGGAAGACAAGGAGCCGATATTCGATACGGTTGATACCGTCGGTCACAGTCTGGCCATCAGCGCCGAATTGCTCGCCAACCTGAAATTCAATCGTCCGGCCCTTGCCGCGGCGACCAAGGCCGGTTTCATGACTGCTACGGACCTGGCGGATTATCTGGTGCGTAAAAATGTTCCTTTCCGGCAGGCCCATGCCATTGTAGGGCGGACGGTTGCCTATTGCATCCGGCAGCGGAAAGAACTTATTGATTTGACTCTTACGGAGTTACGGGAATTTTCTCCGGAAATAGGAGAAGATGTTTTTGCCGTTTTGTCGGTCGACGGCTCCGTCAAAAGCCGGCAGTCCGCGGGAGGAACCTCGGCCCATATGGTTAAGGACGCCCTTGACCGGGCGGCGGAATTGCTGGGGCTGAAGTGGTGACATGGACCGATCTCGGCCTTGTTACTATTGTTTGCTGCTGTTGCTTCTCCTGCCGCTGCTGGGCGTTACCTGGGGCTGCGGCAGAAAGACCAGGCCGGTGCCGCCGCAGACCGTGGTGCCGGTCCCGATTAATGATCTGCGCTATTCACTGGACGAAAAAGGGGTTACGTTGGCGTGGTCGTTTCCGCGGCGGATGGAAAACGGCGCCGCGTTGACCGGCATTGACGGTTTTGAAATTTTACGGGCCGTTGTTTCGGAAGACGATTACTGCAAAGAATGTCCCCTTGCCTTTGGTGATCCCATAATAATCAAAGGTGGTTCATCGACCGTTAATGGCGCGAGCCGCACCGGTCGATATACCGAAGCCCTCCTGCGGCCGCGCCATCGTTATTTTTTTAAAGTACGCACCGTTACCGGTTGGTATGCCGGTCGTGCGTCCAACATGATTTATTTTGTGTGGGATAAACCGGTGGGGGCGCCTCTTGATCTGCGGATTAAGGCCGGCGATCAGGCGCTTATTCTCTCCTGGCAGCCGCCCACCGCCTTTTTAGACGGGACGCCGGTTGTCGGACCTCTGACCTACCGGGTATATCGCCGCAGTGAGTACGCGGCGGCCGGTGAGGGCTTCCGACTGCTTGCCAAGGCTGTTGCCGATCCTGTTTTTACCGATACATCGGTTGTTAACGGTAGCCGGTATTATTATAATGTGCGCGCCGTTCGGCAGTATAAAGAGACCTTGCTGGTCGGTGCGGCCGGCAGGGTGGTAGCCGGTGTGCCGCGTGATTTGACGCCGCCGGCGCCCCCGGAAGATCTCGCCGTGGTCAGGACGGCGGTCGGCGTGAAGATTTTCTGGGAGGAGGTGCGCGAAACCGATTTGGCCGGTTACCGGGTTTACCGGCGGGGAGCCGCCGGCCGGCCGGCCGTTTTGATCGGCACTGTCCCGGCGCCGGCGCTTATATTTGTTGATGATAAGCCGCCGGTCGGCAAGGGACCATGGTATTATGCCGTAACCGCTTTTGACCGGGCGGCGCCGCCGAATGAGAGTCCGTTGTCCCGCGAAGTTATTATGGAAGATCGGTAAAAAACTATATGCGCATAGCTAAATAATGAATCATTTTAATTACCTAAACAATGAACTGTACTGTGAGTCCGTACCGGTGGCCCGTGTTGCCGAGGCGGTGGGGACGCCGTTTTATCTTTACAGCAGCGCCACGCTGACCCAGCATTTTAAGGCCTTTGACCGCAGTTTCACCGATATTTCCCATCATACCTGTTTCGCGGTAAAGGCTTGCGCCAATCTGGCAATATTACGGCTTTTTGCCCGGCTGGGCGGCGGCGCCGACATCGTCTCGGGCGGCGAACTTTACCGGGCCTTAAAAGCCGGCATTGATCCGCAACGGATCATTTATTCCGGTGTAGGAAAGACGGCGGCGGAAATGCGCTATGCCCTTGAATCCGGTATCCTGCTTTTTAATGTGGAATCCGAGCAGGAGCTTGATCTGCTGCAGGAAGTCGCGGCCGATCTGAAGATCATTGCTCCCGTTTCCTTCCGGGTAAATCCCGATGTCGACCCCAGGACGCATGCTTATATCTCCACCGGTCTGGCAAAGAATAAATTCGGCATATCGATTGACCGAGCGGCGGATGTGTATTTAAAGGCCCTGGCCATGCCTAATATCAGGATATTGGGGGTCGGCTGCCATATCGGTTCTCAGTTGGTTGATATTTCCCCCTTTATTGCCGCCCTGCGGAAACTTAAACATTTTATCAGCCGTCTCGCCGGACACGGCATTGTTATCAGTTATCTGGACCTTGGCGGCGGGGTGGGCATCAGGTACAGTGATGAGGCCCCGCCTCTTCTGCAGGAGTACGCCGGGGCGATTAAAGAGGAGATCAAGGACCTTAACTGCACCTTGATCCTGGAACCGGGAAGGGTTATAGTGGGCAACGCCGGTATACTGGTGACCCGCGTTCTTTTTACGAAAAAAAATAAAGCGAAAAACTTCGTAATTGTCGATGCCGGCATGAATGATCTGGCTCGCCCCAGCCTGTACGACGCCTATCATGATATTTGTCCGGTTATCCGTGGTGACGGCGGGACCGAAGTCGCCGACCTTGTGGGGCCTATCTGTGAAACCGGTGACTTCCTGGCAAAAGACCGGCAACTGCCCATACTTGCCGGCAATGATCTGGTGGCGGTGATGAGCAGCGGCGCTTACGGTTTCAGTATGTCGTCAAATTATAACTCGCGGCCGCGTGTCGCCGAGGTATTGGTCCATGAAGACAGCTTTTTTGTGATTCGGGAGCGCGAGACGTGCGAGACCTTGATTGCCGGGGAGAATATCCCTGATTTTTTACGAATACATCAAAAATGAATATTAAATCGCCGATTCCTTTCACCAAAATGAGTGGCAGTGGTAATGATTTTATTGTCATCGACCATCGTCAACACTTTCTGGCCGATCTTGATCCGGCGGAACTGGCCCGCGTGGTCTGCCGACGAAAATTTTCAGTGGGGGCGGACGGCCTTATTCTTATCGAGAACTCGGATAACGCGGATTTTTGCTGGCAATTTTTTAATGCCGATGGCAGCAGTGCCGAGATGTGCGGCAACGGGGCGCGTTGTGCCGCCAAGTTTGCGTATAATAATAATATTGCGCCGGCCGTCATGCGCTTTGAGACGCTCGCCGGCCTTATCGAGGCCAGGGTAGGCGGTGACGATGATGCGGTCATGGTGCGTCTGCCGCCGCCGATGGACATCAGATTGCAGCAGGTCGTGCGGCTGGTCGGCGACGAAAAAATTGTTCACTTCGTTAACACCGGCGTACCCCATGTCGTTCTCCTCGTAGACGATATCCAGGCGGTGCCGATAAACGAGTGGGGCCGTATTATACGTTTCCATGAACTATTCCAGCCGGCGGGTGCGAATGTTGATTTTGTAGAGATTTCCTCGGAAAACACCCTTGTTGTCCGGACGTATGAACGGGGCGTTGAGGAAGAGACAATGGCATGCGGGACCGGCGCCGTGGCGGCGGCCGTAATTGTCGCTCTTGTCGGCCGGGTTACGTCGCCGGTCAAGGTTGTCACCTCCGGCGGCGAACAGCTTGTTATTCATTTTAAAGGGGCGGCGGCCGCGGACGGCAAGCCGGATTTCCGTGATGTATATCTTGAAGGGCCGGCGCATATTATATACGAGGGGCGTCTGGGTGCGGACGCGCTCGGTAGTTTATTGAATTCATTAACGGAGGATAAGCTATGACCATATTTCGTGGGGCCTTTGTCGCTATTGTTACTCCTTTTATTGACGGAGAAGTAGATGAAAAAGGACTTATCGATCTGATCGAGTTTCACCTGGAGAACGGCACGCATGGTATTGTGCCGTGCGGGACAACCGGCGAATCCGCGACCTTGAGCCACGCGGAACACCACCGGGTGGTGGAGTTGACCATAAAAACCGTGGCGGGCCGGGTCCCGGTGTTGGCCGGCGCCGGTTCCAACAGCACAAGCGAGGCTATTGATCTTACACGGCACGCCAGAGAGGCGGGCGCTGATGGTGTTCTGCTGGTTACCCCTTATTATAACCGGCCATCCCAGGAGGGACTTTATCAGCATTATAAGGCGATAGCCGAGGCCGTGGATATTCCTATTGTCCTCTATAATGTGCCGACGCGGACCGCGGTTAATATGTTGCCCGATACCGTCGCCCGCTGCGCAACCATTGATAATATTGTCGGCATTAAAGAGGCTACCGGCAGTCTGAAGCAGGTCAGCGAGGTAATTCTCCGTTGTCCTGATGACTTCGCGGTTTTATCCGGTGATGATTTTACCGCCATGGCCACCGTGCTTCTTGGCGGCACCGGGGTGATTTCGGTTACTTCCAATGTGGCGCCCCGGCTGATGGCGGACATGATGGACGCCGCTCTTGCCGGTGATTTAAAAAAGGCCAATGAGCTGCATTACCGTCTGTTTCCGCTTATGCAGGCCATGTTCTATGCCCCCAACCCGGTGCCGTCCAAAATTGCTCTGGAGTTGATGGGCGGGATTAAATCCGGTTTGCCGCGTCTGCCGTTATCGGCTATTGATGAGACCAATCTGGGCAGATTGAAAAAGACGCTGGCTGACTTTCGGCTTGTTTGAAGGTATAACCAATCACGGGGTACAAGCGCCTGATGTGGGGCGTTTACTACCACTTACCATGGAGTTATGAATTATGACCAGAGTTATTGTCGCCGGCGCCGGCGGCCGGATGGGGCAGCGTATCGGTTATATGGTCCGGCGGAACAAGGACCTGCAGCTGGCCGCTGCGTTTGAAAGGCCCGACAGCCCGGTTGTCGGCAAGGACGCGGGAACCGTCGCCGGTTACGGTCCTATCGGCGTTGAAATTGCCGGTGATCTGGTCTCGGTAATCGACCAGGGCGACGTTATTATCGATTTTACCTTTCATGCGGCCACCATGCAGTTTGCCAGAATCGCCGCCGCTCATAACAAGGCCATGGTGATCGGCACCACCGGTTTGACTGCCGATAATCTGAAAGAGTTGGCGGAGTTGACCGGAGATTTTCCATGTGTGCAGGCGCCGAACATGGCGGTAGGCGTGAATGTTCTTTTCAAG
>CAYWUR010000075.1:0-8199 GCA_964460745.1 uncultured Desulfobulbia bacterium
CAGCACTTCGCCCGGTTGCGGGGCCGCATCCTTGACCGGGCTTCCACAGCCGTAAGAGCGTGTTTGTGATTCCCGCGGTATATAATCGGTCTCGTGCCGATCCGCCGCAAAGGGATTAATAATTTCGTCGTTAGTCCGTAGCGCCGCCTGACCATAAAATTCACGTACTGTACTGTGAATCTTGTCATTTGCCAGGGAGATTACGCAGTTGCAATGTGTCATGGTTACCTGTTGCTCATCTTCCGGACAGTCGTGCCGAACATCCCCCATCCGCAGCTTAATGGCCGGTCCCGTCATATCCGGCGGCATTGGATAGCGGTTGGCCTGTGAGGTAATTAACCAGAGCGCCAGGTCGTTGTATAGTTCGATATACGGATCATAACCGACAAAGGCACCGCCGGCCAGATAGCTGTGGTCGATATCGCCGCCGCCGACGATGAATTTCAGCGGTTGATCCCGGTAGGAGTCGGCGTCGATCAGTGATTGGCGACGGATTTTTTCCAGTACAGGGCTGTGATGCCAGACTTCAGACAAACCGGCGGACAGCGGCCCGCATTTTAATGCCGGGACATTAACCAGGGCGGGTGACGGATAAATATTGCCGTCCGGCCCAATGGTCACCGTTTCCCAGGCTGTATTGCTTAAATCATGCCGGGTGCCCGGCGTCGTGAAGACTTGGCCTCTCAGGGTTTCAATATTATCTATTAACACCCCGGCCTTTTCGGCAATATCTTGCGCCCGCAGGATATGGGGCAGAATCTCGGCCGGGGCAACACGTTGTCCTGCTTTGCCGTTGCCGCGGACAAAATACCATAATAAATGAATATTCTTAAAATCCTGTTCCGCTGCCAGTGCTATTATTGCCGGCAGTTCGGCGATGTTGGCATGGCTGACCACAACCGCGAGAGTTGCGGAAATCGCGGTTGTGTGCAAAACGTCGAGGTTGTCGAAGAGTCGCTTAAAGGCGCCGTGGCCTCTTATTGCATCATGTTTTGCCTCCAGACCGTCCAAGCTGACTTGCAGATGAAAACGGTCTGCGGGCAGGTTCTGCAGGGCATTAATGTTGTCGGCCAGCAGCAGGCCGTTGCTTAAAACCACGACATGCACAGCCGGATTATCTCTAAGTAGTTTGCTGATAATTTTTAAAAAATCAGGGTAGATGAACGGTTCGCCGCCGGTAAAATAAAAAAGATTGCAACCCAGCTCAATGGCCTGGTGTAGACCCTGCTCAAGCAGGGTACGGGGCAGTGCCTTTTTTTTTCGGGGCGAGGCGCTGAACAGACAATGCCGGCAGGCCAGATTGCATGCATCCGTCAGATGAAACCAGCATTCTTTCAGGTGTTGTATGGTAAGATAAGCCGATCGACCGGGATACGGCGGGGTCGGGTCGGTCGATAGTAAAGAATTAAGCCATGCCATCTCGTAGATTGTGCCGACAGCCGGCGCCGCGGCGTTGCTTTGCCGAGATTCCGGAAGGCGGCAGACGGCTTCGGGAATGGTTACGGCCCGCAGCAGACTTTGGAGAAGTTGATCCGCTTTTTTGTTCGGCACAAACCAGTCAGGTTTGTCCGGGTCTATATAAATGGTTTGTCCGGCGAATTCCAGGCGCCGCCATGATAATTTTTTTGTCATATATTTCTATTCCTCGAAAAGTTTGGCCAGCGCCTCTGTAATGTTGGCAATGCCGGTAATTTCCATGGCCGGATTATGGTTGCCGCTGATTCTCTCCACATTGCTCTGGGGCAGGAGCAAACGGGTGAATCCTAAGCGGCCGGCCTCTTTTAAGCGCATCTCCGGCTGTCCCACGGCTCGCACTTCACCAGCCAGACCGACTTCGCCGCAGACAACGGTGCAGGATGGAATCGGCTTTTCGAGCAGGCTTGAAGAAATGGCGCAAACCATGCCAAGATCCAGGGCCGGTTCGTCAATGCGGATTCCGCCGGCGATGTTGAGAAAAATATCATGTTGATATAAGGGCAGGCCGGCTTTTTTTTCCAGAACGGCTGTCAGCAGGGCAAGGCGCTGCGGGTCAGCGCCAATAGCAGTCCGTCGCGGCGTCCCGAAGTTGGTGGCGCTGACCAGAGCCTGGACTTCAACCAGAATGGGTCGTGAGCCTTCCAGACTGGGTAAAACCACCGAGCCGGGGACATCCAGGGAACGCTCGGCCAGAAAGAGTTCGGATGGATTGCTTACCTCAAGCAGGCCTTCCTCTTTCATCTCAAAAACGCCGATTTCGTTGGTGGCGCCGTAACGGTTTTTTACGGTGCGCAGTATTCGGTATGCATGGCCGCGATCCCCTTCAAAATATAATACGGTATCAACCATGTGTTCAAGAACTTTTGGACCGGCAATAGCGCCGTCCTTAGTCACGTGCCCGACCAGTACCAGCGGGATATGATTCGTTTTGGCCATGGTTAACAGCCGGGCTGATGATTCCCGCACCTGGGTAATGCTGCCCGGGGTTGCGGAATATTCTTCACTATGGAGGGTTTGGATGGAATCGATGGCGACCAGGGCGGGGCGCAGCCGGTCGATCATTTCCAGGATGCTTTCGACGCTGCTTTCGACTGCGAAAAACAAATTGTGGTTAAGGACATTAAGCCTGTTGGCCCGCATCTTGATCTGGCGCGGAGATTCTTCGCCGGAGACATAAAGCACCTTGTCGTTTTTGGCCGCGATGCCGGCCAGCATGTGTAAGATAAGGGTGGATTTGCCGATACCTGGATCGCCGCCGATCAGAATTACGGAGCCCGGCACTACCCCGCCTCCCAGAACACGATCAAGCTCACCGATGCCGGAATGCTGCCGTTCTTCGTCGGTTTCCGGTGCCAGGTGGAGAGGAATAGGTTGAGTTGCCCCGGCAGCGGTTTTTCCCCTGCCGGCCGCCGGGTTAACGCGTTCTTCGGTCAGGGATTGCCAGGTCTTGCAGTCCGGGCAGCGACCCAACCATTTTTTGCTCTGGTAGCCGCAGTTTTGGCAGATAAAAAGTATTTCGGTCTTTGATGATTTCATGATAACTCAGGTTAAACGAGTTCGGCCATAACCTGATTGGCAAGCGGCCGGCCTCTGCGTGTTAGTTTTAAATGGCCGTGGTCGGTTTCGATTAGCTGTTGTTTGTGTAACTCTTCAATAGTTGTACCATAATAGGCCGCCGGCGTCAGGCCGAACCGTTTAAAAAGGGAGTGGTTGGAGACCCCGGCGGTCATGCGTAATCCCATAATCACGGTTTCACGAAAGCCGGCCGGCAAAGGCAGACATTCGCCGTCATGGAAGGGGAATTTGCCTTTGGCCATTATTTCTGTATAAACAAGGGGATCGGCTATGTTTCGTATCCGCAGGCCGGTAAAGCAGGAAACCGCACCGGCGCCCAGCCCGAGATAGGCGCCGTTCTCCCAGTAGTTTATGTTATGGCGGCATTGATAACCGGGTCGGGCGAAGTTTGAAATTTCATACTGGTAATAACCCTTGGCCTGCAATAATTCCCGGGCGGCGGCATTCATGCGCAAGACCGTATTCTCATGCGGCAGCGGCAATTTGCCTCTTTGGGCGAGGCGGGCAAAGGGGGTGCCATCTTCTACCATTAATTCATATAGGGATAAATGCGTAGGGGGCAAGGCCAGGGCACGCTGTAGCGAGTTCCGCCAATCACTGAATTCTTGATGGGGCAGACCATACATCAGATCAAGATTGATATTGTCAAAACCAGCTTTGGCGGCCAACTGTACGGCTCGTTCCCCTTCAGAGGCGGAATGTGAGCGGCCTATGATCTTGAGCAGGCTATCTGAAAACGATTGTATGCCTACGCTTAGCCGGTTTACGCCGGCCTGTCGGAGTCCTTTCAGTTTTTCGAGGGATACGGTGTTGGGGTTAACCTCAAGGGTTACTTCCGGTGTGGATTTTTGCCGGTTGCCGTCGCCTCCGACAAAAGTGTAAGCATCCAGGCAGGTTTCAATTAAATCGGCCAATGGCTCAAGCTCAAAAACGGTCGGAGTTCCCCCGCCGATAAAGAGGGAAGTGAAGTTTCTGCTTTTTGCCCATGGGTGGGCGGCCATCAAGGTTGCCTGGTTTTTCAGGGCGGTCAGATAATCGAGCGATGTTTCCGCCTGCCAGGGTATTGAATTAAATGAGCAATAGGGGCATTTAGTCCGGCAAAAGGGGATGTGTACGTAAAGGCCGGCTGTTTCCGCACCGGCGCCGGGATATGGCTCGGCGGCGTGGTTTGTCAATGGTGATGATGCGGTACACTGTTTCAATCTGCCATCCTTTTTTACACCCTGTGGTCATCTCGGAACAGATGGCAACAAGACAGGGAAATAGCTTATTCTGTTTGCTCAGGTTCCGCCGCCTTATAGCCCTTGAGAAGTCCGGCGTATTTATTCCGGATTTCCGCCATGATGCCGTGATCGGCAAAACTGAAAACCTTGGATCCGGCGTCATCATCGGTGTGTACGCCGATGATCAGGTGGTCAAGAAGCTGCATGTTCATGAAAGAACAGACCAGATAGAGACTGCGGGTCAAATTCAGATCCTGGGTGGATGGCTTGAGGCTGCCGGAGGGATGGTTATGGGCAACGACCAGGGCGGCGGCATTATGTTCGAGGGCTCGTTTGACCAATTCTCTTGGGTAAATGGTGTTGACGTTGACTGTCCCTTCGGCAATGATTTCGGTGGCAAGAATCGCATGGCCGGCGTCCAGAAAGATGGTTTTGAACACCTCCAGCTTGAGATCCCGCATTGTATGGATAAGGTAGGCGGCCACATCCCGGGAGGAGGTTACATAGTTCTTGCCGATAAGCCTTGTCTGTAGATAGCGGCGGGCGACGCCCTGCATAAAATGCAGGGCAAAAGCGTTTTTGGGGCCGATACCCTTAATTTTTTGGAGTTCGGCAGGCGGCGCCTCGAGGACGGCGGCCAGGGAGCCGAATTTTTTAAGCGCTGTTCGGGCCGGCTCTTTGCAATCGCTACGGGGGGTGCCGAAGGTGAAGAGTAATTCCAGGATTTCGTCATCGGTGAAGGCGGCAATGCCTTTGGCCAAAAATTTTTCTCTGAGACGCTGCCGATGCCCCGCCCCCTTTCTCTGCCATTCTTTTTTGTCCATTCTGCGGTTTTGTCCGGCGTCGCTGAAATTATTCCGTCAAGACCTTGGCGAACAGTTCATTGGCCAGTTGTGGGTTGGCGCGGCCCTTGGTTCTTTTCATCAATTGTCCCACAAAAAAACCCATAATTTTGGTCTTGCCGTTCTTGTAATCTTCCGCCAGATTGGAATTTTCGGCAATGATTTCCTTGACGATGGTTAAAAGTTCACCTTGGTCGCTCATCTGGAGTAGGTTCTTTTCCCGGACCAGGGTCGCGGCATCCTTGCCTGTTGCCATCATATCCAGGAATAATGTTTTGGCGATTTTGCCGCTGATAGTTCCCTTGTCGACCATGGTAAGCAGGCCGGCAAGATTTGCCGGCGTAACCGGGCAATCTTTAATATCCTCGGTTTCACTCTTGATCTCCCGCATTAATTCGGTCATGATCCAGTTGCCAAGTTTTTTGGCATTTGAATATGTTGCGTGGGCCTGTTCAAAGTAATCGGCCAGTTCCCGCGTGGAGGTCAGGACTTCCGCATCGTAACTCGGCAGTTCCAGTGCCGTTATAAAGCGGACCTTCCGTTCATCGGGAAGTTCAGGCAAGGTCTTTTTGAGCCGGCTGATCCATTCTTCATCAATCACTATCGGAAGCAGATCAGGCTCGGGGAAGTAGCGATAATCATGAGCTTCTTCCTTGCCCCGCATAGAATATGTAGTATTCTTGTTCGCATCCCAGAGCAAGGTTTCCTGCCTCACCGTGCCGCCGTCCAACAGAATATCACGTTGCCGTCGCACCTCGTATTCCAGGGCTCGCTGGACATTACGAAATGAATTCATGTTTTTAAGTTCCGTGCGGGTTCCGAAAGCCTTCTGTCCCGCCGGGCGCAGGGAGATATTGGCATCACACCGGAAACTGCCCTGCTCCATGTTGCCGTCGCAGATGTCGAGATAACGCAGGATGGCGTGTATTTTCTTGAGGTAAGCCGCCGCCTCCGTCGGTGCGCGTAGATCCGGTTCGCTGACGATCTCGATCAGAGGTACGCCGGTCCGGTTCAAATCTACATAACTAAAGGGCTCATGCTCGTCATGTACGAGTTTGCCGGCATCCTCTTCCATATGAATCCTGGTGATACCGATTTGCCTGATAGTGTCATTCTCCTCTATCTCAACCCAACCATGCTCGGCCAGGGGCAGTTCAAACTGGGAGATCTGATACCCCTTGGGGAGGTCTGGATAAAAATAATTTTTACGGGCGAAACGATTATAACGGCTGATTTTACAATTGGTAGCCAACGCCATTTTTATACTGAATTCCACAACTTGTTTGTTGAGTACCGGTAAAACTCCGGGCATACCCAGACATACCTGGCAGGTATTTGTATTGGGCGGGGCGCCGAAAGCGGTTGAACAGCCGCAGAATATTTTACTTTTTGTCTTTAACTGGGCATGAACTTCAAGCCCGATGACTGTTTCAAATTCCATGGTTCCTCCAGGCTGAATGGGAAAAGTCCGGCCTCGCCTTTCCCGGTACGAAAAAATTGAATTGCCTGATTTTTATAATAGTTTGGCGATAAGGGTCAACTGCCGAGCGGTTTATGCACCCAGGCTCGAATCATGCGTAGTTCGTCATCCCAGTCGCGGCTGATCCTGATTTTTATAAATACCCTGAATAATTCGGTGATGGTTTGAATAGCCATCTCGATCATACCGAGATGGTCGAGCATGCCGGCCTCCGCTGCAAGAGAATTATCTTCTGAATCAGCCATGGTCTTGGGGCATTTGACATTTCTGAATTCGAGCGTGGTTGCCGTCAGGGTGAGGTTCCATTCATAATCGCCCTGTGCTAAAGAGATGCGGGCCTGCTCGAGTTTTTTGCCCATGACCAAGCCGGTTCGGGCTTCCTGCAGCTCGGTCTGCAGGCCGCGGCATATAATTCTTTCATGGGCATCGCCCTCGCCGTATTCCAAGAGCATATGCTTTTCAAAAACAAGTATTATGTCGCCGGTGCCGGGAAGATAGACGGTCCCGCCCCGTTCTTCGCTCTTGTACCAAAGCCAGGTAAGAAATTCCTGGCCGATAAAGCGTTTTTCCGCAATGAGGTCAACCAGATCCATTTAATTATTCCCTTGACATATTAAATTGTCATTATTTTTTAAATAAAAATTTCCGGTTTGAGCTGCGCCAGTGCTTCCTGCTCTTCCGGTCCGAGGAGATGGGCGGCGGTGAGATAGGGGATCTGCAGGGAAAGACGAAGATTAAACGTCTCTTTAAAAAAATCCTCCAGCAGGGCATGAGCCTTTTGGTTAGTGGAAAAGAAAAGCAGCGTGCCTTCGGCCAAGTTCCAGCAGAGATCATAAATCGCCGGCGTCGGCACCGCCTTTTTGGTCAGCATAAGGCGCATGTTTTCTTTGATTTCGAGGCGTTGTGCCCTGTTCAACTTGGGGATCAATCGTTCTTTTTTGAGCCGTTCCTCTTCTTTGCAGCAGAATTTTTTGAGTACCGCCGGTGAAATTTTACGTTCATCAACCCGTAGGGCCAGGACAATATTGTCCGCGACTTTATAAGAATCGTCGCTGAAAGAAGAGTCGAACATGTTATATATTGAGACCCAGCCAATGGAATATTCGTCAAATGTGTCGTCAATATCCCGGAAGGAAAAATTAATAAGCCGTTCAGCGACGAAACTCCAAAAATTTTCCGGCAAGTCACCTTCTACGGTGTAACGGACAAAGCTGGTGGAACTGGAAAGAAGACCCATACAATAACCCCGACTATGTTTATCTGAATCCGTGCGTGTCCACCGGCAGGGCTGATCTGCACAGGAAATTGTTTCGAGTATATCTGGCGATATCGAAAAACCGCCGACAGGAGAATGGGCCTGTCGGCACGGATGCAGTATTTCGTTAAACGAATAATCTTGAATACCTTTACATAAAAATGTAACATATAGCAGACCTGCGGCTGGTCCACAAGAAATTTTAGAGCGCCGCCGTTTTGTATTATGAAGTGACCATGTTCTGCTTGACATCTCGATCCTGCTGTTGTATCAATATCGGATTCTGTGAGGGTCGTTAACTCAGTCGGTAGAGTATCTGCCTTTTAAGCAGAGAGTCGCGCGTTCGAG
>CAYWUR010000076.1:0-8139 GCA_964460745.1 uncultured Desulfobulbia bacterium
ATGCCGGTTTTACGGTTAAAGATCCGGTCGGGCTGTTCAAAACCATCCAATATTTTATGGCGCATCCGGCCGAGTACAGGGCGGCGGGGCAAAGGGCCGGGGAAGTCGCTCTTGGCCAGCGGCAGGCGGGCCGCCGTCAGGCGTTGTTTGTTAAGGATTTGTTGGGGGAAATAGCAGAATGAAAGCAATCGTAGCCCTTGAAGACGGCACTGTTTTTGAAGGGGAGTCTTTTACCGGCGCCGGCGAGGCAGTGGGTGAGATCGTGTTTAATACCGGCATGACCGGTTATCAGGAGGTGTTAACCGACCCCTCCTACAAGGGCCAGATTGTCACCATGACTTATCCCTTGATCGGCAATTACGGCGTCAATGCGGATGACAATGAATCCGCCGGGGTCCAGGTGGAGGCCTTTCTTGTCAGGGAATATACCGGGACGCCGAGTAATTTCCGCTCCACCGGTACGTTGGCCGATTTTCTCCGGCAGGCTGGAGTCCTGGGCGTGGAAGGCATCGATACCCGAGCACTGACCAGGCATATTCGCACGGCCGGCGCCATGAAAAGTATTGTTTCCACTGAAAATCTTGACCTTGATTTTTTGATCGGCAAGGCCAGGGATTCGGCCGGTCTTGTGGGGCGTGATCTGGTACGGGAGGTAACCTGTCGACAACCTTACGGCTGGTCCGCGGCAGGGCGCCGGGTGGGGTCGGATTTTTCCGCCGCCGCCGCGCATCCGTTGCGGCCGTCGGGAAAAGCCTTCAGGGTCGTGGCCCTGGATTACGGGCTTAAATATAACCAACTCCGGATTCTTACGGAAAAGGGGTGCGCCGTGCAGGTCATGCCCGCCCGAACAAAGGCCGCCGACATCCTTGCCTTAAAGCCGGACGGTATTTTTCTTGCCAATGGGCCGGGCGATCCGGCCGGTGTGCCCGGCGTTGTAGATGTGGTACGGGAATTGCTGGGCAAAAAACCTGTTTTCGGGATATGCCTCGGACATCAGATTCTGGGTCTGGCATATGGCGGCCTTACCTATAAGCTTAAATTTGGTCATCGAGGGGTTAATCAGCCGGTTAAAGAGCTTGCCGGCGGCCATGTTGAAATAACCTCGCAGAACCACGGCTTCTGTGTGGATCCCGATAGCCTGAATCCCGACGAGGTGGAGGTGACGCATGTGAATCTCAACGACGGCAGCCTGGAAGGGATGCGGCATCGAAAGTTTCCCGCGTTTTCCGTCCAATACCATCCTGAAAACGCGCCCGGCCCGCATGATGCTCTTTATCTGTTTGATCGGTTTATTGAGATGATGGAGAAACATAGGGAGAAGTTTTAAGTTGGAAGTTGGGAGCTGGAAGTGGTGAGGCGGGCGCGGGTGTTTCCGGAAGGATTCTACGGTAGGAAGCCAGGATCGTAAGACGCGGCGTGGTGTTCACTGTTCAAGGTCGGTGGAATATGAAAGCGCTTAGGGAACCACGGCGGCTCCCGTAAATCCTGGAGGAAATTCCCGTGGCCGACGGATTTAGGACGGAGAGAAGTTTTAAGTGGGAGAAAAGTGACAACGTGTAAAAATTATGCCTAAAAGAACTGATATAAAAAAGATCCTCATAATCGGCTCCGGGCCGATTATTATAAGCCAGGCCTGTGAGTTTGATTATTCCGGCGCCCAGGCGGTCAAGGCCTTGAAGGAAGAGGGCTACGAAGTGGTTCTCATAAACTCGAATCCGGCCACTATCATGACCGATCCCGAATTGGCTGATCGGACCTATATCGAGCCGATCACCCCTGAAATGGTGGCCAAGGTGATTGAACGGGAACGGCCGGACGCGTTATTGCCGACGCTCGGCGGTCAGACCGGTTTAAACACCGCCATTATGGTCGCGGAAATGGGGGTTCTTGAGAAATACGGCGTTGAAATGCTGGCTGCGGATATTGAAGTGATCCGCAAGGCTGAAGGGCGGGAGTTGTTTCGGGCGGCCATGAAAAAAATCGGCCTTACGGTGCCGGAAAGCGCCATTGTTCATTCCATAGACGAAGCAAGGGCGGCCGGCGAAAAAATCGGTTATCCCCTTATCGTGCGGCCTGGTTTTACCCTGGGCGGTACCGGCGGCGGCGTCGCCTATAATGGTCGGGAGATGGAGGCCATTTGCAAGTCCGGCCTTGATCTCAGCCTGAATAACGAGGTTATGCTGGAACGCAGCCTGCTGGGTTGGAAGGAATATGAACTTGAGGTGATGCGGGATAGAAACGACAACGTGGTTATTGTCTGTTCCATCGAGAATATGGACGCCATGGGCGTCCACACGGGCGATTCCATTACCGTGGCGCCGGCGCAGACATTGTCGGATCGGGAATACCAGCGGATGCGGGACGCCTCTATTGCCATTATGCGTGAAATCGGCGTGGAAACCGGCGGTTCCAACGTGCAGTTTGCCGTTAATCCTGTTGATGGTGAACTTGTTGTTATTGAGATGAATCCCCGGGTGTCCCGGAGTTCCGCCCTGGCCTCCAAGGCGACCGGCTTTCCTATTGCCAAGATTGCGGCGAAACTGGCGGTGGGCTATACCCTTGATGAAATTCCCAACGATATTACCCGCGAAACCTATGCGGCTTTTGAGCCAAGCATTGATTATTGCGTGGTAAAGATTCCCCGCTGGACCTTTGAAAAATTTCCGGAAGCGGAAGATATCCTTACCACTGCCATGAAGTCGGTGGGTGAGATCATGGCTATCGGTCGGACCTTTAAAGAGGCGTTCCAGAAGGGGGTGCGCTCTCTTGAAATCGGCGGCATGGGGTTCGGCGCCGACGGTAAAGTAGATCTCTCTCCTCTGGAATCCCTGGACCTGGAAAGGGGCCTTGCCGTTCCCAACTCCCGTCGGATTTTTTATATTTATGAAGGATTACGCCGGGGAATGAGCATTGCCGAACTCGCGCGTCTTACCGCGATCGACCCCTGGTTCCTTACAAATCTCAAACAACTGGCGGAGACCGGGGCCCGGATAAGGAGCGTCGGTTTTCAGGGGTTGTCAGGGGCTTTTTTGCGAAAAATTAAACAACAGGGGTTTGCCGATTATCAGATCGCCTATCTTACCGGCACCTCGGAGGAAGATATCCGCGAATTACGGGAAAATGAAGGAGTGAAACCCACATATAAGCTGGTGGATACCTGCGCCGCCGAATTTGAGGCCCGCACGCCGTATTATTATTCGACCTATGAAAAGGAGGATGAAGCCAGAGTCAGCAGCAAACGCAAGGTGATTATTCTCGGCGGCGGTCCGAACCGTATCGGCCAGGGGATCGAATTCGACTATTGCTGTGTACACGCCTCCTTTGCCTTGAAAGAGATGGGGATCGAGAGTATCATGGTTAACAGCAATCCGGAAACGGTGAGTACTGATTATGATACCTCGGACAAACTCTATTTTGAACCCCTGACCAGGGAAGATGTCCTCAATATTATTGATCGCGAGAAGCCGGACGGCGTTATCGTCCAGTTCGGCGGGCAGACGCCGCTTAATCTGGCGGCGGCGCTCGATAAGGCCGGGGCGCCTATCGTCGGCACCTCGCCTGATTCCATTGACCGGGCCGAGGACCGCAAGCGTTTTCAGCAATTTCTACAGAAGGTCAACCTCCGTCAGCCGGCAAACGGTACGGCGCGAATCCTGGAAGATGCCCTGGCCGTGGCTGGGGAGATCGGCTATCCGGTGGTGATAAGGCCCTCTTATGTGCTGGGCGGCCGGGCCATGCGGATTGTTTATAATAAAAAGGGAATTCAGGAATTCATGGAGTCGGAGATCGGTCTTTCCGCCGAGCATCCTGTCTTGATTGATAAATTTTTAAAAGAGGCGGTGGAAGTTGACGTCGATGCCGTCTCGGATGGCAATATTACCGTTATCGGCGGCATTATGGAGCATATCGAGGAGGCCGGCATTCACTCCGGCGATTCCGCCTGCGTCCTGCCGCCGCATACCTTGTCGGCGGAGTTGATCGAGGAGATAAAGAGGGCGACGAAGGCCATGGCCCTGGAGCTGAAGGTGGTGGGCTTGATGAATATTCAGTTCGCGGTCAAGGACAATGTCTTATATGTTCTTGAAGTAAATCCGCGGGCCTCCCGGACCATTCCCTTTGTGAGCAAGGCCACCGGCGTGCCTCTTGCCAAGTTGGCCACCAAGGTAATGTTGGGGCTGAAACTTGCGGACCTGGGTTTTACCAGGGAGGCGGATGTCCGGCATATTGCGGTAAAAGAGGCGGTTTTTCCGTTTGATCGTTTTGAAAACGTCGATACCCTGCTCGGTCCGGAGATGAAGTCAACCGGCGAGGTAATGGGGCTGGATGATTCCCTGGGCCTGGCTTTTGCCAAGTCGCAACTGGCGGCCGGCCAGAAAATTCCGGAACAAGGACATGTTTTTATCAGTGTGCGCGAGGCCGACAAGCCGACCATCCTGCCCGTGGCCCAGCGTCTGGCGGCGCTTGATTTTTCCCTCCTGGCCACGCGCGGCACGGCCGGATATCTGGCGGAGCATGGTGTATCCTGTAACCGGGTGAATAAGATATCCGAGGGCCGGCCGCATGTACTCGACAAAATTCAGGATAAGCAGATTCAGTGGATTATTAATACGTCGATGGGCTCCAGGACCACGGAAGATTCCTATCTGATCAGGCGTGCCGCCCTGGTTTTCCATCTGCCGTATACTACAACCATTACCGGGGCTGTTTCAATGGTGCGGGCCATGGAGACGCTACGGCAAAGATCAATGAATGTGAAGGCTATCCAGGAGTATTTCCCGAAGTCGATCACGAATTAAACGGGGAATTATTCAGCTTGGATGTGTAAAACCGGCCGGAACCGCAAATATTTTTGGAGGACTACTTGAACACTTTTTACAAGAATCTCAGCATGTGGCTGGTTATCGGGTTGACCATGATTCTTTTGTTCAATCTTTTTAATAAACCCCAGGCGCCGTATGTGAATCTGACATACAGTGATTTTATCAGCAGCGTTGAATCCGGCGCGATTGCCGATGTTGCCATAGAGGGTGACGAGATAACCGGCACGTTGCGGGGCGGCAAGGCCTTTAAGACGATAACGCCGGCCGATACGGAATTGCTTCCTATTCTGCGTAAATCAGAGGTAAATATTTCGGTAAAGAAAAAGGAAGATACGCCGTGGTATGTAACTATCCTGATTTCATGGTTTCCGATGTTGCTGCTCATCGGGGTGTGGATTTTTTTCATGCGGCAGATGCAGATGGGCGGCGGCAAGGGCGGCGCCCTTTCTTTCGGCAAAACCCGGGCCAAGTTGCTGGACAGTGAACAGTCCAAGGTCACCTTCAAGGACGTGGCCGGCATCGACGAAGCCAAGGAGGAGCTTGAGGAGATTATTGATTTTCTGCGGGATCCCCAGAAATTTACCAGACTGGGCGGTCGGATTCCCAAGGGCGTTCTCCTGGCCGGCGCGCCGGGAACCGGTAAGACGCTTCTGGCCAAGGCTATCGCCGGCGAGGCCGCGGTCCCGTTTTTCTCGATCAGCGGTTCCGACTTTGTTGAGATGTTTGTCGGGGTCGGCGCTTCGCGGGTCCGGGACCTTTTTAACAAAGGCAAAAAGAGTGCGCCCTGTATCATTTTTATTGACGAAATCGACGCGGTGGGGCGGCATCGTGGCGCCGGACTCGGCGGCGGTCATGACGAGCGGGAGCAGACCTTGAATCAGCTTCTCGTGGAGATGGATGGTTTTGAGGCCAACGAAGGGGTGATCATCGTTGCGGCCACCAACCGGCCGGATGTCCTTGACCCGGCCCTGCTGCGGCCGGGGCGTTTTGATCGCCAGGTCGTGGTGCCGGTGCCGGATGTCAAGGGGCGGGAGATGATTCTGGGCATTTACGGCAAAAGGACCAAGTTGGCTGAAGATGCCGATATGGCTGTTATCGCCCGGGGTACCCCCGGCTTTACCGGCGCCGATCTTGAGAATATGGTCAACGAGGCCGCTTTGCTGGCGGCGCGCAGCGGTGAGGATAAGGTCGGCATGAAGCATCTGGAAATGGCCAAGGACAAGGTCATGATGGGCGCCGAGCGCCGGAGCATGATTATCACCGATAAGGAGAAAGAAATCACGGCGTATCATGAATCGGGCCACGCGCTGGTGGCCAAGCTGCTGCCGGATGCCGATCCTATTCATAAGGTAACGATTATTCCCCGGGGCAGGGCTCTGGGACTTACCATGCAGCTGCCGATTGATGAAAAGCACACCTATGCCAAGGGGTATCTGATCGGGCGGATGTGTATCCTCCTTGGCGGCCGCGTCGCGGAAGAGTTGATCTTTAATGAAATTACCACGGGCGCCGGCAACGATCTTGAACAGGCCACGGCCCTTGCCAGAAAGATGGTTTGTGAATGGGGGATGAGTGAGGAGCTGGGGCCGATAACCTACGGTAAAAAAGAAGAGCAGATTTTCCTGGGCCGGGAGATCGCCCAACACCGGGATTACAGTGAAACAACCGCTGTCCGTATCGATGAAGCCGTTAAGGATCTGGTCTCCGCCGCCGACAAAAACGTCCACAAACTGCTTTCCGAGAATGTCAATATTCTCAAGGAAATAGCCGCCGCCCTGCTTGAGCGGGAAACCATAGTCCTGGAGGATATTGAGGCGATTATCAAGGCAAACCGCGCGGATGCCCCTGTTGAAGAAAAGGATGCTCCCGCGGCAGCGACAGAGGTGTAATATAAAAAGCGGCAGCCATATATTGGACCCGGCCGTCCGGCCCCGTACCATGGTCATGGGCATCCTCAATGTCACGCCGGATTCTTTTTCGGACGGCGGCCGATTCATCACCAGGCAGGCCATTCGTGTCCAGGTGGACAAAATGGTGGCTGCCGGCGCCGATATAATCGATGTGGGCGGCGAGTCTTCCCGCCCTTTTTCGTCGCCTGTCCCGGCGGCGGAAGAACTTGCCCGGGTACTCGAAGCCCTTGCCGTTATTCGGGAGCGCCATGCTATTCCCGTTTCCGTTGACACAACCAAGGCGCTGGTGGCCAGGGAGGCCGTTAAGGCCGGCGCTGATATAATCAACGATATAAGCGGGTTGCGTTCTGATTCGGCTATGGTCGAGGTGGCGCGGGAAACCGGCGCGCCGGTCATTGTCATGCATATGCAGGGCACGCCCGCGGATATGCAGCTTAACCCGGTCTATGACGATGTCATAGCCGACATCACGGCATTTTTTGAGGAGCGATTAAATCGGCTTGAAAAACAGGGCGTGGCGCGGGAGCAGGTTATTCTTGATCCGGGGATCGGTTTCGGTAAAACCGTCAACCATAATCTTACCATTCTGCAACGGCTGCCGGAGTTGCAGAGTCTTGGCCGACCGATCATGGTCGGTCATTCGCGCAAGGCCTTCATGGGAAAGATACTCAATCGCGAAGTGTATGACCGCGATGTGGCAACCGCCGCCGTTTCAGCGCTGTGCGTGTTGAAGGGCGCCGCCATCCTGCGGGTCCATGACGTGGAAAAGACCGTGCAGGCCGTGCGCCTGACCGAAGCGATTATCAGAGGGCGGGAGTGAGGCGTCAGGATCATCCGTGCGGGCTGCGCATTCTGGTCAGGCCGACATCAATTTCCAGCGTTTCATCAGGGAACAGGGCGTGCGGTCGCTTGATCCGGAGGCGGACCTTGTCGGCCTTTTCCTTGTAAAGCATTATTATTTTTATGTCTTCCACGCTGGCCACCGGCGTCGCGTCAATCGCCAGAATAATGTCTTTTTTTCGGATGCCCGCCTTTTTCGCCATGCCGTGCGGCGAGAGGTCGGTAATAATGACCCGGTTTTTTTCTTCGGCCAGCATAACGCCGAGCATGGCCGGCGGCGGCAGATATGCCGCCGGCGAGAAGAACTGGAAGTCGGTTTTAGCCGGATCGACATCCTCGTCGTCGGCATTGAGTACCACGGCCTGGGCAACCGGCAGGCGTCGGTAAACCCGCGGCGGGATGCCGGTGTCTTTTACCACATGACCCCTGCCGGCCAGGATTACCAGGCGGTCATCCGGATGGGCGGTCAGGTAGGCCGCCGCCGTCTCGGCCATGGTCTCATCCCACAGGGCCTGGGCCTGGAGAAAACCGGGAAAGCGGTCCTCCCGGCCCGGTCGGCCTGGATGATA
>CAYWUR010000077.1:0-8097 GCA_964460745.1 uncultured Desulfobulbia bacterium
GAAAATCTCCGGCACCCTGTAAACAGTTACGGTTATAATGATTGGCGCGGACAAAGTCCACTTTACCCCCGTGAGTAGTTGCATGGAATAAGCGGTTCACGGTTTATCAGAACCCTGAGCTCTTAATCTTCAAATTAAGGTGATTTTATGAGCGATATCAACAACAAACGCTGTTCAGCCAGAGGCTTTTCGCTTATCGAGCTCTTGATCGTCATGATCATTCTGGGGCTTATCGCCTCGCTGGTAGGCCCCAAGCTCTTCGGCAAACTGGGGATGGCAAAAAACAAAACCGCCAAAACCCAGATAGAAATGCTGATGACCGCCCTGGACGGCTACCGGCTGGACGTCGGACGTTATCCCAGTCAGGGCGAGGGGTTGCAGGCGCTGGTCACCAATCCCGGCAACAACAACTGGGCCGGCCCTTATCTCAGGAAAGACGTACCCGATGATCCTTGGGGTAACCCTTACCAGTACCAGAATCCCGGTGAGCACGGCGAGATAGATGTCTTTTCATACGGACTGGACGGCAGAGCAGGCGGCGAGGGAGAAGATGCCGACGTGGTCAGCTGGTAGGGGGGACGGCATCATGGAAAAAAACAATCCTCTCCATGTCGTTGACAGGTCATATCTGCGCGGCATCATAACAAAATGCGCCATTATCTTTACGGCGGGCCTTATCCTGACCAGCGTCATACTTTACCTCTCGGCCCATCAGCAACTGGGATCGTCATACGGCGAAGGCTTCAGGACGCTTACCCAATTCAAGCAGGATATGCTGGCCAGATCAATCATGCTGTATGCCGCTGTCTTTATATGGATATTGGTAGGAATCATTGTCATCACCCTCCTGTATTCCCATCGGGTGGTGGGACCAACCGTCAGACTCGGCCATTCATTTAAAAAGATAGCAGACGGCGATTTCAGCGAGGCGGTCGTACTCAGAAAAAATGACGCCATTGCCCCCCTGGCCGACGAATTAAACAACCTGATTACCGAATACCGTCGGAGAATTGACACCCTGCGGGAAAAAGCAAGCAAGCTCAGGGGCTATGCCGCGGCGTTCTCCGATACCGAGGAGTCCCCCGAGGAATTGCTGAAGTCGGTAGATGAAATTGCAAACGAGGCAAAGGAACTTAAGGTACTGCTAGAAGACATGAAGCTATGACCTTTTATGAAAAAATATCTGATTGTCATATTGCTGATATTATCGGCTATCGGCGTCTTCTGCCGCGAAAAAAATCCACATGATTTTAAAAAATCGGCTTGCATTCTTTGCCACACAGGAAATTCAACCGACATACCCGGCCGGCTCAGGGAATATATCACGGATCTCTGTGAAAAATGCCACCAGGACTTGATCGGAGATAGTTATATGCATCCCGTTGACATACGGGTGACCGACATCGATATTCCCGCCGACTTTCCCCTTTCCGCGGATGGCATGATTACCTGTAACACCTGCCATGACGTTCATTCCCCCTATGAACTGCCGGACGGCACCCGATCGGCTTATCTGCGGCGGCCCTTGCGGGGTAAGGCTTTCTGTGACTCATGTCACAAGGAGACATCAACGTCGGCGCCGGGGCACCGGACTATGCTGGGCGAGGCCCATTTCCGCTCAAAATACATAATGATCGATCCCTCCCAGGAAATCGATCCCATGTCCAAGAATTGCATATCCTGCCATGACGGCTTCTTTGCCACATCGGTATCCATCAAGGCCGGTATATGGCAGCACTCCACCTTTTCACCCGGCCAGCAGATGGCAAATCATCCCATCGGCGTTGATTACGAGGCGGCGCGATTAAAACATGGTCGTAAAACCGATTTAAAACCTATAACCATGGTGGACAGACGTATTCAATTTTTTGACGGTAAAGTCGGCTGCGGATCATGCCATAATCCCTTTTCCCGGCGGCATAAAAATCTGGTCATGAACAACCAGGGCAGCAAACTCTGTTTAACCTGCCATATAATCACAGGTAACTTGCGATGACAAAAAAGCACATGCGGCGGAAATACTTCATAAGCAAACGTTCTCAGGGTAAATTCATATTGCGGTTTGTCATAGCGTCAATAACGGGCGGCATAGTTGCGGTTACCATCTTCAACCTCCTGGCCCACAGAAAAATAGAAGCCGTACTCTACGCCATGCGACTGCCCAGGACTTCGCCCGGCGATATTCTCCTGGCGGAAATGTTATACGCCACCGCCTTTGCCGCACTCTTTATAATTATCGCCTTTATTGTTTCGGCCAGAGGTCTCTTAATAAAGATATCGGGACCGCTTAAAAAACTCGCCAACGACCTCCGCCGAATCTCCCGAGGCGACTTGAGTTCGCCGGTGCGGCTCCGGCAAAAAGACGAGTTCAAGGATTTTGCCGGGGACCTTGAAAATATGCGGGCCGCCCTGAACAACCGATTTACGCGGATCATTGACCACGCCGACCAATTGATCGACTTGTCCGAGTCCGGCCGTAAAAACCCCGCCGGCGTTGCCTTACCCGACATCAAACGGCAAGTCGCCGGACTGGCGGAGGAAATAAGGGTGTTCAAGCTATGAAGGCAAAGGCTCCCGCGTTTACCGCATTATTTTTGCTGATCGTTTTTGCCGGCAACGCCGCGGCCTTTCACGACGAGATAGGCAAGACAAGATGCCTGGATTGCCATACGGTCCTGCCTTTCAAGCATATTCCGCATACCTTTCAGACCGGCACCGGCGATGTCTGCCGCCGATGCCATACAAATTTTCACGCCAAAAACGGCATTGCCCATCCGGTTGAAGCCCTGCCCTCAATGAAAATCCCTCCTGACATGCCGCTCGATATAGAAGGCCGTATGACCTGTATAACCTGTCACTTTTACCATCCGGCCTCGCCGCCGCCGGCAGATGGTCCCAGGGCCTTTATTTTGCGACGCCCCGGCGGCAGAACTTTCTGTTACAGCTGCCATAAAAAATTTTGAGGCCGACCCCAAAATAATGCGCGTTCTCCATATCGGCAAATATTATCCGCCCTTTGCCGGCGGCATTGAAAACTTTCTGGGTGACCTGCTGCCGGCTCTTATAAAAACCGGCGTGCGGGCCGGCGCTCTGGTTCATGACCACGGCGGTACGCTGGACATGCCGGCCCTGCAAGCCATTCCCCGGCGCGATATCCGGCGCGTGCCCTGCGTCGGCAATTTCCTCTATACCCCCATCAGCCCGCGTTTCCCCTGCCGGCTGCACGACATGATCAACGAATTCAAGCCCGATCTTCTGCATCTGCATCTTCCCAATCCCTCCGCCTTCTGGGCAATGCCGCTTGCCGCGGCGCGGCGGCTGCCCTGGGTTGTTCACTGGCATGCCGATGTGGTCTCCTCCCGGATCGATCGCCGGCTGGCGGTTGCCTATCGATTTTATCGACCTTTCGAACAAAAGCTGCTGGCCATGAGCAGGACCATCCTGGCGACCTCCCCCCCTTACCTGGCTTCAAGCAAAGCACTCGCTCCCTGGCGGGGAAAATGTAAAATAGTGCCGCTTGGCCTTAATCCGTTAAGGCTCCCCGAGCCAACGGCTGATCTCACAAAACAGGCACGTACTCTCTGGCAGAGCGCCGGCTTCAAGGTCCTGGCGGTGGGGCGCTTGACATATTATAAGGGACATGAGTTTCTTATCAGGGCGGCGACCGATCTGCCGGATATAAAAATATTGATAGTGGGCAGCGGCGAACGCGGCAACATGCTAAAAGAGCTTGTCAGGTCCTTGGGGCTGGGCAAAAAAATCGTCATACTAGGCGGCCGACCGGAACCGGAACTCAACGCCCTGTTCAATACCTGTGATTGCCTGTGCCTCCCTTCCGTGGAACGGACCGAGGCCTTCGGTCTCGTACTCCTGGAGGCCATGCGGTACGGCAAGCCGGTAATAGCCGGCGACATTAACGGTTCCGGGGTCGGTTGGGTGGTCGACCACGACAAAACCGGCCTGCTGGTCCGTCCCGGCGATGCAGCGGCATTGACGGAGGCCTTGCGGCTGCTGGCAAAAAACACGGCAATACGGCAACAGATGGGCCGGGCGGCCGCCGCAAAATTTGAACATAGTTTTCACATTGACGGGATTGCCAAAAAAATAAAAGAAATATATGATGAAATTATGTAATTAATCTAAAAAGGAGATACCCTTGATTTCCTACCAACTGACTTCCACAATAATCGCCCTGTTGATTGCGGGGGAAATTCTTCTGCTGATCCGGCGGGATATATTGCATACCCGCTATGCCTACTGGTGGCTTCTAGTCGCCGCCATTATCGTTATCGCCGGCGTTTTTCCGCAGTTCATCGACCGTATTGCCGCAAAATTCGGGGTCAGCTACCCGCCGATTCTGATTGTCGTTGCCGGCGTCGGCATGATGCTGGTAAAAATGCTTACCATGGACCTCGACCGCTCCAGACAGGAAAGAAAGGTGCGCCGGATAGTGCAGCGGCTGGCAATACTGGAAGCGGAACAGGAGAAAGGAATGAGGAGTAAGGAATAACTCCTCACTACCTTATAACAATATTCTCAACAACCACCGTGCCGCTGCTGATTGTCAGGGAGCCGTTGATGGTTGTGCTGCTCCGGATATCAGGGCTGTCGGGGGTATAATCGCAATCATAACCGCCCTGTAAACTGATCGATTTAGCGCCGTCCAAAAGAACATCCCCCAAAAATTCCAGGGCCTGGCTCTTGATTATTTTACCGTCCAGCGCGCCGCCATACGCCTCGGCCAGGGAGGCATAGCCGGTGGAATCTATCATGGCCGGAGAATTAGGACAGGAAGGATCGAAAAACGGCGGGAAAACCAGATCATCAAGCCAGACCGCATCGCTGCCGGCTGAACCGCTCGCGTCCTTGGCATACTCCCACCTGAAGGTATGCAGCCCCGTGTCAACTTCAAATTCAGATTTTACCTGTACCCAGCCGGTTTCACCATACCAGCCGTCCCATTTTCCGGCATTGACGCCGTCAATCCTGAATTTCAAATTATCCCACTGTGGCTCGGTAGAAGTCTTAAGCCAGAAATAGACATATCCCGGAAAAGTTACATTCAGGGTAACTTCGAGAAAGCTGGACGAACTGTCACCCATCAAAGGCGATTGAGCGGCGTAAGAACCGGCGCGATTAGTCACATTCTGCACATACCACAAACCGTTTCCCCCGGTTACCCAAGGAAGAGTAACCAGGCCGCCGCTCTCAAAATCTTCCGCATATTGCGGATCAAAAACAGTGAGGCTGACCGGCGCCGTCTGCGGTGAGTTGACCGTCCCGGGGGCGGTTATCGTAATCGTGTCGCTGTAAAGGCCGGGCGTCAGGACGGCGGTGTTGACGCTTACCGTTACCGCGCCGGCGTTACTGCCGCTTACCGGCGTAAGATCCAGCCAGGCGGCATTGTCACTTACCGACCAATCCAAGGTCCCGCCGCCGTTGTTGACAATGTTTAATACCTGATTTGGAGGCAAGGCGCCGCCTCCGATAACATTAAAATCAATACCAACCGGAGCATAACCGATCACAGGAGAAGCAAAATCAAGGGCCGCCGCCAGATCAACCCGGGGCTTGGTAATACTGTTTCTGGAATCCAGGACCGGCATCCCGCTGTTCGTCAGGGCGGCGACGACTTCATCAACGGTCAACGCCGGATTTTCCTGTTTCAGAGCGGCGACAGCGCCGGCCACATGCGGCGCGGCCTGGGATGTGCCGCCCTTATCAATGCCGGCCGCGGTTATCGGCCAGGCACCGGGCGCCAGCATGGTCAGAAAGGAGGCGCTGTTTGAAAAGCAGGTAACCATATCCGCGGCCGTGCTGTAATCCGTACAACTTGTCCAGGAAATACTGCCGATATTCGCGTCGTAAACCGCGCCGACCGACACGGCATCCGGCACACAGGCCGGCGACGACAAGGCGCTGGTAAAACTTTCATTGCCGGAAGATACCACGGTGGTTATACCGGCGGCCTTCAGATTTGTGATAATGGCGGCATATGTATCACTCGAACATGGCGAGAAATGAGCAATATCATCACCCAGGCTCATATTCACGGCGACGATATTGTATGTATCCTTATTGGCCAGCACCCAGTTCAGAGCCGACAGAATATCGGAATCCCAGGCTGACAGGCCGTCAAATACGTCCAGGCCGAGAATACTGGTGTCCGGCGCCACGCCTACCACAATGCCGGACACATTCGTGCCGTGGTAACCGCTGTCATCGCGAACGCCGTCACTCGGGGCAAAATCCTGGGCATAGGCGACCTTGCAGCCGGCAGGAACACCCGGCGCCGTGCAGCTGCCAAAGGCGGATCTGGTATAGTCAACGCCGGTATCAAGTACGGCAACCGCTGTTCCCTGCCCCGTATAAAGGACATCCGGCGCGTTTATCAAGGGCAGGCTCTGGGCCAGATGCGGATGCATGGCCCTGTTCTCGCCGACCGCCACGACATCGCTCATATTCAACAAGGCGATCAGGGATTTTTTATTGACCCGCATTAAAACAACGGGAAAATTATCATATTCCTCAGCCACCTCATAATCACTGTTTTGTAACCTTGCCAGCACTTTCCGCGCCCGTTGCCGGTAACGGCGGGCCTTTTCAACGATAACCCCATGGTCGTCAAACCTGAGCCGCCGTTGCCCTCGCTCCCGGCGGGCCTGTTTCCTTATATCGCCGTCCGCCAGGGTCAGCAGAATCTCCGCCCTACCGGCCTGCTCGATCTTCTTCCGAATGCCGGCCGGCAGCCTGCCGCCGGCGACGAGACTGTCAAGGCTTCGCATAGCGCCGTTTGCCGCTTCAGCGTCACAAGATATGGTCAACGGGGAAAAACAGCTTAAGATAAAAAAGATTATTATTGCGAACCTGGATACTTTACGCATCAATTTCTCCATCAATCGTAAGTTATCACTTACGTAATACGGGTCATATCACCCAGGGGGGGAGGAATACATGGGTGATATGGCCCGCAGGAATACGAGTGCCATTCTCCTTATACGACTTGATATCAAGAATACATTTTAATAGGAGAAAGAACAACGTCGTAATAACATTATTATATTTGCAGGGACTATCCGGATCGCCGCCGGTCGATAATTTTTCAGGCGTCTGGGTCCCTTTTATAATATTGCAAAAAAAGGGCCACATGCCGGCCTTTCCGACCGCATTTCCAGCCATATCAAGGAAGGAGGAAATCCAACGGCAAAAAAAAGGCGGATACCTTCGCAGCCCTTACAGATGGGCATGCGAAATATCCGCCTTTTACTCCTGAACGCCTTACGGCTTATTACGGTTCAACAACAATATCTTCGATAACAACCGTGCCGTCGCTGACCGTGATCGATCCGTGGACAACGGTTTTGCCGTCAACGATTTTGGCGGAAAACGTATTATCATAGCCGCCGCTGATGGTGACGATCATGCCTTGAATATTAAACGTCGCATTCTCATAAAGTTCGGTATTCTTCACCTTCAGGGTATTACCGCTGAACGCCATATTATATGCGGTTTGAATCGTATCATAATACGGATCATAAGAGTTGCTCTGATTCGGCGAATCCACGTTCTGAACAGGACCGTCGCAACTGATATCGCTGCCGTCGCAGTCCTGATCAACACTGTCCCCGCAGATCTCGGTGACCGGACCAACCTCACCCGCACAGGCGCCCCAACTTCCATTAGAACATGTCTGTAGACCTGCAACGCAGGCGCCGATATCGGTGCCGCAGCTTTGCGTCGCGCCATCCAGACAGTTGCACGTGATACCGTTATCGATACTACCGTCACAGTCATTATCAAAGCCGTCACAGGTCTCGGCAACCGCGCCGGCCAAAGGATCGCAGGTATCGCCACCCCAGATGCCGGCCGTGCAGGTCTCCGTGCCCGCATTGCCGGAGCACACGCCTACTCCGCAGGTCGTTCCACGGCTCAGGCCTTCGTCAACCGCGCCGTCGCAGTCGTTATCAAGATTATCACAGGTCTCGGCCTGAGGAGTGCCGGCCACGGCAGTACATTCAGTACCCGTGCCGTCCGCTTTACAGACCATCTCGCCGCTGGCCAGACACTCGCCTATCCCGACGCTGCAAGGCTGATCCA